>DAOVTB010000327.1 GCA_030633305.1 Candidatus Muiribacteriota bacterium | reverse complement strand
CCGAAAAGATCTTTATATTTTCATTAACTTCTTCTATATTACCCATACCGCTCAATATTAAATTTACTTCAGGTCGATTAAGAAGCCATTTAAAAGCCCATTCAACAGGTGTACGCTTAACTTCTGACTGATTCCAGATTTTAGTTACTTCATCAGGTATTTCTCCTATGATCTGTCCACCCCTAAGAGGTTCCATAACGATAACAGGAATATTACGTACAGCTGCATATTCCAATCCAAGTAATCCAGCCTGAAAATCTATATCCATATAGTTTAACTGTATCTGGCAGAAATCCCAATCATAACTATCTATAATTTCCTTAAATAATCCTATCTGGTCGTGGAATGAAAAACCAAGATATTTGATTTTTCCTTTTTTGCGAGCTTTTTCAAGAATTTCAATCATATTGAATTTTTTTGTTGCTTCCCAGAGGGATTCCCCAAGTGCATGCAACAGATAATAATCAATACAGTCAGTCTGGAGTTTATCAAGTTGTTTATCTAAAAGTATTTCAACATCTTCCTCTTTTTCGACTTCCCAGATTGGAAGTTTAGTTGCAATTTTCACTTTTTGGCGATATCCATTTTGAAGAGCTTTTCCTAAAACTATTTCACTGTTACCATGATGATATGGTGCAGCAGTATCGATATAGTTTATTCCACAGTCAATTGCATGACGTATTAAATTGATTGCTTTTTTTTCATTGATTTTCCCTGCTCCTTCTCCCATGAAAAAATGTGAATCAGGGTTTTCAAGTGGAAGTCTCATGGTGCCAAGACCAAGTAATGATACGTCAAAACCAGATTTCCCAAATTGTTTATAAATCATTTCTCTGTCTCTTTTTCTGTATCAGTATTTTCTTTAGATTTTTCATTTTTAATGTGATGTTTGTGAATCTGATCAATTTTCTTGGAGGATTCATTCATCCTCCATTCTATAGAAGATAAAATCCATAGTTGAAAGTGATTCACTTTTGACTGATTGTGGATGAGATAGATAATTTTGATTGAAAGCAGGAAAACAGCCAGTTCAATCATAACCATTCGAACATCGCCGCCTAAAATTATGGAAAAAATGACACTGCCAATAAGAATTATTAGAAAAATAGCATTTACGATTTTTTCACTTTTATGCGGAACACCGCCTATTTGCCCAATGATACTTCTGACACGTTCTTTTTCTTTCATGAACATATCGATTTCTTTTTTTAATTCTTCGACTTCATCAGAACGATAATTTTTTTCGTTTTCAGACATTTTATATCTCCTGAAATTTTAAATATTATTTATAATATTACCACAAATCCTGTCAAAAACTAATAGCAAGAGATTTGAGTTGTGAGTACAAATGAATAGTTGAAAATGTAACGTGTTCGATATAAACTGGAATATAAAACTTTGAAAGGAATTATCACACACCATAAGAAGTGTTTAAATGCGTTCTATTCGGGCAATTAAATTCTCTCTAATGTTTGATAAATGAAAAGGAGTAAAATTGACAGACGAAAAATGGTTTACGATTGAGAAAATTGATGATAATACTTCTGTTATAAGTGAATATAAACATTGGGAAGAAACTCATTGCTATGTTCTAAATGGAACCGAAAGGTGCCTATTAATTGATACGGGTCTTGGAATAGAAAATATTTGGGAGCAGGTACAAAAATTGACGGATAAACCCGTTACTGTTGTTTCAACTCACGTGCATTTCGACCACATTGGCGGACATAAATATTTTAGTGATTTTTATGTACACGAAGCGGAAACAGAATGGATAAACGGTGGTTTCCCTTTGACAATAGAACAGATTCGAAATTTATTGATTGAGGAACCTTGCGATTTTCCGAAGGATTTTGATGTTAAGGATTATTACCTGTTTGAAGGTGTTCCAACAAGACTATTAAAGGATAATGATACGATAGAATTGGGTGGCCGGACAATCCAGGTTTTACACACACCTGGGCATTCTCCAGGACATATTTGTCTTTACGAAAAGGAAAAAGGTTATTTATTCACCGGCGATTTAATATATATTGGGATCTTATTTGCATATTTTCCGTCAACAGACCCGATTGCTTATATGAATTCTATAAAGAAGTTATTGCCATTTTCGGTGAATAGGATTCTACCTGGACACCATGATTTCGATGTTCCTGTGTCAATTATTGAAGATATGTACAATGCTTTTACTCAATTATACAAAAGTGGAAAGTTAAAACACGGAAGTGGTACTTTTTCTTATCCAAATTTTGGAATTAAACTTTAAGGAAAAAATAAATGAATATACTGGCATGAAAATGAGTTGTAAAGGATTAAGCCAGGAAGAGTATCGTTTGAAGAAGTTCGAATTTGTGGATAATGTATTGAAGAGAAAAAGGATAGTTTTGAGATAGATATGATAGTAATGATATTGCCTTTTTTATTATTAGTAATTGTAGTATTAATTTTTACCAAGAACAAAAATGTTCCTTTATTGAAGATAAAAATTCCTCTCGCAATATTGCATATAATTACATTTTCCCTTTTCTGTATTACAGCCTTATTTTCAATTGAGTTTAAAACTGCAGGGAACTTCGCACCAGATACTTTTTTATTTCATCTTTATTCCTTACCACCCGTTCCGGTGTTACTCACAGGATTATTTATGTGCATTTTATGGTTAATCACATTGTTATCACGATCTAAATATCTGAATATCATCATTGGTTCAATCAGTATCATTATCATGTTTTTTTATACATATCTATCAGGAATTCCTCTTTGAGTAGTTTGAAAAGATTTTGTTGGAAATTTAAATAAATGATTCCCCAAGAATTTTAAGAATCTAGTTCGAACAGATTTTGACATCTGTAGTTTTCAAATTTTTTTCGCACACATCCTGTATGCAAGACTCAACATCCATGTTTCGAACAGTGCTTCTTGAAAAAAAATTAGAT
>DAOVTB010000154.1 GCA_030633305.1 Candidatus Muiribacteriota bacterium | reverse complement strand
TGGAGAAGAAATTTTTAAAATGGAATATTTTTTTTCGAGGAAGAATCCATTTATTAAAAGGGCAGTTTTTGAAAATGTACTCCTTATAGATCAGGATAAAAATATTTATGCTCGGGCAACGTTGTGTTATGACGGTGGTGTTGAAGGTAAAATCGGTTTTTTTAAATGTAATGAAGATTATGAGATGTTTGAAGTTTTTCTAAAATTGGTTTTGGATAAATTTCAAGCCAGAGGATTTAAAAAAATTCTTGCACCGATGAGTTTTTCATCATGGTTTGAATACCGTTATCTTGTTAAGGACACGCCTGGATTTTTTGAAGGAGAAAAACTTTTCTTTGAACCTTCAAATGAAGCTTTTTATCCAGACTTTTTTGAAAAAGCAGGATTTAAGGAACATAAAAGATATTATAGTTTCTTAACCCAGAAAGATTATTTTGATAAGATGCTTAATAGAGGGAAAAAGTGGTTTGATCTTTCTAAAAAGAAAAATTATGTTATCAGGAATTTTGAGCTTTCCAGAATGGAGTCTGAATTTAAAGCTGTATATGATATATTTCATGTATGTTTTGCGGATTATCCAGGTCTGACGGACATAAGTTTTGAAGAATTTCTGTACTATATAAAACCCCTACAAACATTTATAAAACCTGAATTGATCAAATTTATTTGTGAACCTTCTGGCCGACCTGTTGGAATTTTTGCTGGATTTGAATCGCTCAAGGGTGAAAAAGTTGTATCATTAATATTCACAGCAAGTATTGCTAAAAAAGAAATATTCTGTTCGAGTGCGTTGTATCATGCCTTTGCACATGAAGTGATTGAACAGGGATATGAACATGTATGTCTATCACTTGCTGCCGATACTGCAACTACTCTTGTATTACTTAAAGGCGCTGATATTATCCGTGAATTTGTACTGTATGAATATGATTTGCAGGGAAGCAAATGATCCGTAATTTATTTCAATATTTGAATGATAGATTTCCACTTCAGCAATATATTCCGCTTGCATTACTTATGTTCACTTCGATTTTTGCTTATTGCGGTATCTTGGATGGAAGAGGAGCATCCTTTACAATCAGTGAGATTACAATCGGTGGTTTTTTTATTGTTGTACTTACTTTTTTTCTGCTCAGATTATTTGATGAATTAAAGGACTGGAAAGACGATATTGAAAATTTTCCAGAACGACCTATTTCAAAAGGTATTGTTTCAATAAAATCAATTAGAATAATTTCGATTATTACAATAATTGCAGTCTTTGTAATTGACTATTTTTTAATGACTGGACTTAAATTTGATTTTGTTTACCTTATCCTTTGGGCATGGCTTATGAGGGTAGAGTTTTATTGCAGCAGTTTTTTAAGAAAACATATTTTTTTATATCTTGTAACTCATCATTTTGTGATGTCACTTGCAGATTTTTTCATAATCAGGGTTTATTGTGTGAGTAGAAATATGAGTTTTATTCCACTATATCTTGTGATAATAATAATATTTACTTGTTATACATTAACGTTAGAATTATCCAGAAAAATCTGGGATGAAAAATACGAAATAGAAAATTACATGACATATTCAAAAGCAATTGGGATGCATAAAGCTGTCAATTTAGTTTTATTATTTTCAGTGATATCATTTGTAATAAATGTAGTTCTTGTATTTACTTTTTTTGCTGCGAAGACGTTTGCTTTAATTGGTATTACATTCTTGGTTATTCAGACTGCGTTTATGATGAAGGTATTTAAATTCAAGAAAAAATCAAGTGAACTTAAACATTATTATCTCAGAGATATGGCAGCAATATATGTATTTTTATCAATGCTTGTGATCAACATATTTTACTTTTTATAATCTCAGTCACATATCCTGACTTCACCCTCAGAAGTGATTTCAAGCATTTGCCCGTCTTTTACAATTGTTGTAATATTGCTGACGTTGGTTATAAAAGGAATATTGAATTGACGAGCTACAATAGCTGTATGAGAAATAATACTTCCATGCTCAGTAACTACTCCGGAAGCATTTAAAAGAAATCTGATATTTCCTGGTTCAAGTTCTTTTGCAAGCAATATATATGTATCTGGTATTTCAGATGTATCGCTGTTTAGTCTGAGGACTGGAGCTTTAACAGTTCCGGGCACTGCGATTGTACCTTTAAAAACCTTCGTATTTCTAGTAGTTGGTATATCAGGAAAGATCTTCAGGCCTTGTACGTGAAAACGCCTGTAATGGTTTTTATGACTGCATTTTTCATACTCCATTTTACGGCAGAGAATTGTAGATTCCAAAAGTGCTTGAGAAGGAATAAAATAACCATATATAACGCCTTTTATCTCATCAGGAGTCAGATAAAAAATATCATCGATATTAGAGATCAGTTTTGATTCCTTGAATGACTGAGCAATTTTCAGGTAAAAACATCTTCCTAGATTATAAACTTTAGATCTTATAAAACGCATGTTCTCTCTTTCTTTTACCAGGGTTAAAGTTTTTTGAGCAAGAAAGAATAAAATGGGATGGCGTTTTTTCAACTTGAATGAATTATCTCCAGAAGTTTTGATTTTATTTACCTTTTCAAGCAGTGGTTTGATTATTGAAAAAACAATCTCCGGTTTTTCTTTAAGTGATGGAACTTCCAGTTTTAATTCTCCTTCATGCCGTGTCCCGAATTCTTGTATGAAAGTTTCAATCTTCTTCTTCAATTCATTTTTTTCAATTACAGATTTGAAAGTAATATCATGTTTTGAATCGATAAATACATAGTTTATATCTGTTGCTATGTCATTTAACGCATCAACATATCGATGGCTGTAAGTATCAGATAAGGAATTCAATATTTTACTGTATATCTCAAGATATTTTGTCTTATACTTGAACTTTAATAATACAAGTAAAAGCTTGGTAAATATCATCAGGAAAAAGTCATTAATTATTGTTACAGTAAAGAGATTATAGAGTTTTGATCCAGATTCTTCCAGCAGTCTGAATGTTTGTTTTGCAGAGGTGTTATTATTAAGTTCTTTCTTGTATTTTCCAAGTAACTCCGCAGATCTATGGTAAAAAAGCTGACAGCTTATAGGGTGCTGTTCAAAACGAAACAAAATGGTCAATAGTACTTTTATTGTTGATAGCAGAGAATTTTTTCCAGAAAGGTTCTTTTCGCCTGATTTTTTTATTCCGATCATTTGATTCCAGATACGAGTATAATATTTAGTTCCGGGAATCAATTTGAAAAGATTGTACCAGTTAGTCACGATATAGTATATTTTGCAGTTATGATAACTTATCAGGTTATCAAATAAATCTGAATTTTCTTCAATTATTTCAGATGAAATTCCCAGCCTTGCAGCAGTTTCTTTAAAGATTTGAGCATATGCTTTTCTGGCAAAATGAAATGTTAAAGGTGTTGTAATTCCAGGATAACTTTCGGTTACATTAGAGCTGTCCAGAATGTAGTTTTCTTCGTCATCGCAGGAAAAATTTCGGATCTCAATAACTGGTCTGGTTTGAAAAAACCAGATCTTACCAGATTCATCGATTCCACCTTCTATGTCTTGTGGATCTTCCCATAATTTTTCAATTTTCATGGCTTGTCTGGAAAGTGGGATAATTTCTGATTCATTAAGACAGGGTTTTAATTGAAGAGGTGCTTCCACAGATTGCAATGATAATGAACAATTGTTTTTATCAATATCGTAAAATTGTTTCTTTTCAGCGATCTCCATATTAAGTAATCTGAAATTGTCACGAGAAACTACAAAGGTATCCGCAGCAACTTTTCCCTGAACTAATCATTCACCAACACCATATGAGCTGCTTATGAGTATAGAATCAGTATTCTTGTAGTTTTCTTTTGAAAATATGATAAATGATTTTTTGCAATTAATCATTTTCTGAATAAATACGATTACATTAAAATCAAAAGGATCATAGTTACGATTTTTGAAATATTCAAGTGAACGGCTGGTAAACAATGAAAGATAGGCCTGGATGACTTTTTCAATGAGTTTATTCTGATCGACAAATAGAAAAGATTCTCCGATTCCTGCAAAACTTTCGTTTATGGAATCCTCCTGCACCTCCTGTGAAAAAAAAGAACTTCTTACCGCAAAATATTCAGTATGGATGTCCTTAACTAGATCATCCAGATTTTCTTGTAAGATTATTTTTTTAAGGATAACTTCAAGTTTTTCCCTGAAACTATTAAGTGTTTCAGGATTAGCCTGCCACAATTTTTCTTTATCCCATGTATTATTTTCTTTAACGAAAGTTGAGAGAACATCCTGAAAATTGATTAAATCAACTTTTTTGAATTCGGGAACATTGAAGCCATGTTTCTGCAGTATTCGAAGGTTATTGTACTTATTTCCTATTGAATGATCCATATCGATATATTTTATCATAATCATCGCCAGTGTGGTAATCATTTTAATGAGTATAGTTTGACAAAAGAGTTGTTTTTGTACGTAATTTGTATTATATTAGACTTATGGATTATATGTTCTGATTATAGAATAAATATTAAGATTCAAAAAGATAAGGAGAAAAGGAAATGGCAACAAGAAAAGAAATATTGGAAAACACAGTAAATAGATGTAGAGAAAGGGATATCATAGTTCCTACTATTAAGGAAATGATGAATCCTGAAACAGTCCCTGAAGGGATTAAAGAGGATCTTAAGAATGTTGGGCTATGGGATCTTAATTCCAGAAACCTTTTCAGGATTACATGGAAGAATGAAGCTAAACCAAAAGGTGGAAATTATGGTGGAGTTAATTATATAGAAATCCCCTCTGAAATTACTGGTGTTAAAGCCAGAATAATTGGACTTGTAGGAAAATGGTTTCCAACAGGAGCACATAAAGTAGGAGCTGCATTTGGTTGTTTGGCACCTAGACTTGTGAATGGTCTTTTTGATCCTACGACTCAAAAAGCTGTATGGCCATCAACTGGTAATTATTGTAGAGGTGGGGCATATGTATCAAATCTTCTTAATTGCGAATCAATTGCTATTTTACCTGAAGAAATGAGCAAAGAAAGATTTGACTGGCTGAAAGGTGTTGCGGGCGAAACTATTGCGACTCCTGGTTGCGAAAGTAATGTTAAAGAAATATTTGATAAATGCTGGGAATTAAGAGAAAAACGTGGTGACGATATCATGATTTTTAACCAGTTTGAAGAATTTGGTAATACTGTATGGCATTATCATCTTACTGGTCGTGCAATTGAAGAAGTAGCTAATAAAGAAATGAAACCAGGTAGTAAGGTTGCTGGTGTTGTTCTCACAACAGGTTCTGCTGGAACAATAGCTTGTGGTGATTATGTAAAAGAAGTATTTCCAGGAGCAAAACTTGCTGCTGGTGAAGCTCTCCAGTGCCCAACTCTATTAAGAGATGGATTTGGTGGTCACAGGATAGAAGGTATTGGTGATAAGCATGTACCTTGGATACACAATGTACGCAATACTGACATGATCATCGCTGCTGATGATGATGATTGCATGAATGTACTCAGATTATTTAATGAAGAAGCAGGTCATGAATATCTTAAAGATAATGGTGTAGATCAAGAACTTATTAAACAACTTCATCTTCTTGGTATTTCCAGTATTGGTAATATGATATGTGCTATAAAGTTTGCGAAATGGTATGAATTAACAGAAGATGATATCGTTTTTACTGTTTTTACTGATTCAATGGAACTTTATGGTTCAAGAATTAAAGAACTCGAAGCTATTCATGGTAAGTATACTAAAGATGATGCAATTAAAGATTATCACAAACATCTTCTTGGTATAAAAACCGATAATATGCTTGAACCTGATTATTATGAAAAACTTCGAATCCATAATTTGAAGTATTATACATGGATTGAACAACAGGGTAGAGATATGGAAGAACTTAACAGACAGTGGTATGATCATGAAGCATATTGGAAAGAGATTCATCAGGGAATTGATGAGCTTGATGAGCAGATCGTGGCATTTAATGAAATGACTGGATTGCTTTCAAAATACAAATAAAATTCGGGGGTTTTTAATGAAAAGATTTTTGTTGATTTGTTTTGTTTTCATGTTTGCTTTCAGTATCAGCTATTGCGAGACAATTGCAGGTTTGAAGATTGAAAGGCCTCTAGATAAATTGATTTATACGACCAATTTTTTTGGAGTAGGTAATCAATTATATGACAGATTTCAAAAGGCAACAGATTTTTTAAATGTAATATTTAAAAAAAATAAGATTGACCAAAAAGTAAGTAATACAGATATTTTTAATACTATAGGTAATCAGATTCTACTTGATTTTGAAGTTGATTCTAATGTGAATATAGTTAAAGATAAGAATGTATTATTTAATATTGATATCAATCTTCAGTTGAAGCAGGAATCTCCTGAAGCTGCATTTAAACTTGTAACAAATGTAGTAAAGTCTTTTACAGCCAAGTCTAAATTGAAAGTAGAATTTACGAAAGATTCTATTAAGGTTCCAATACCTCCTAAAATGGGAAATAAAATCAGGAATCTTTACATTTACAGTGTAAAAGATGGAATGAAGATTTCAACAGTTGAAAATGGTGCTGTAAAATGTAAATTCGACAAAAAGAATCTCATTGAAGTTTATGGAAACCTGAAATATATTCTCAAACAGGTCGAAAATGAACTTGCTGCAAAATTGAAACAGCAGAACAGTTTTCTTGATGTAAAAACATTGATAAATATAGTAGGTGATTTAAGACTGTTTTATTACCATACTGCAAAAAATTACATTTTTTCCGGTCGACTTGCAACAAAGGATATTAAAACAGGTCTGTGGAAAGATATTTTGTCATCACATGGTTTTAATCTTAAAGAACTTCCTCCAGCACCTAAAAATACACAGGTATTTTTCAATACGACTGCTTTTCTTACCAAAATGTACAAAATGGGAAAAGAGCAGATAAAAAAGACGAATCCCAAAGCGTATGAAAATTTCCTTGCTAAAGAGAAAATGTTTAGTGAAAAAACAGGTATTGATGTTGAAACTGAAATCTTATCCTGGATTGGATCACGAATAACTGTTGTTGTAAAAGACTTTGGAGATATGAAGAATAAGGTTTTGCCATCAATTGCGATTATGATTGAAGGGAATGATGAAAATAAGATGAAACAGTTTCTTGGAAAACTGATATCTTTTTTCGCCAATAAACCAAAGATCATGTTTTATGAAAAGAGGTATAGTGATGTTGGAATATCCAGTACAAAACTACCTTTTTTCCCTGCCGGAGTTGAACCTTCGATTGCAGTAATAAAGAATAATTTTTGTATTTCTCTAAATCCCAATATCCTTAAGGAAATCATTGATGCATATAAAAAGCCTGATAAACTTAAAGGTAGTGATCTTGAACATTTTCTATATGTAGATGTTGACCTTGAAAACATCTTACCTTTGATTGAAAAATTTGCTGTGAATCTTTTTGTAAACAGATTTGAAGTATGTAAAAGGAATAAAGGGGTTTTGAAAAAAGTAATTGAAGATTATTCTAAAGAAAAAAAGAAAAAATTCCCATCTGGAAGAATCAACATTTTAAAATTGAAGCGTGAAAAAGCTCTGGGACATTTTTCCAAAGGCCCATTTTGCGTCTATGAAATGAAGAAAAATGGTGAAGTTGATTGTAGGGTGCATAAAAATGGTTTAAACGTAGAGTTTTTTAAGAAAAAAGGGCAGGAGATTTTTAGTAAGATCCTGGTTTTAAAGAAACTGTTTATGACAAAAACTCGGTTTAAATCTGGCGATAATATGATGTATGATTTTGAGGTTAACCTCGAACGATGAGTAAGGATAAAAAAACAGTATTAGTAACAGGGGGAGCCGGTTTTATCGGCTCCCATCTGTGTGAGTTATTGTTAGAAAAGGATTTTGATGTTCTATGTCTGGATAACTTTTATACTGGACGAAAGAAGAATATTAAAAAACTTATTGATAATCCAAATTTTGAGTATATCAGGCATGATATTACACAGCCTATTCTTTTAGAAGTTGACTGGATATTTAACTTTGCTTGTCCAGCGTCCCCTGTACATTATCAATATAACCCTGTTAAGACAGTAAAAACTAATGTCATGGGTGCAATCCACATGCTTGGTCTTGCCAAGAGAGTAAAAGCACGGATACTTCAAGCATCAACGAGTGAAGTTTATGGTGATCCTGATATGCATCCTCAAAGGGAAGAATATTGGGGGAATGTGAATCCGATAGGAATTCGTTCATGTTATGACGAAGGAAAAAGGATAGCTGAAACCCTTTTCATGGATTACCATCGACAGAATCAGGTTGATATTAGAATCATTAGGATTTTTAATACTTATGGTCCAAGGATGCTTGTAAATGATGGACGTGTTGTAAGTAATTTCGTTGTTCAGGCTCTTCGTGGCGAGCCAATTACAGTATATGGGGATGGAGAGCAGACTAGAAGTTTCTGTTTTGTTTCAGATCTTTTAAAAGGAATATTAGCTGTGATGGAATCTGATTGTAATCAGCCTTTAAATCTTGGCAATCCACAGGAATATTCAATTCTTGAACTCGCAGAAAAAATTATTAAATTAACAGGTTCCTCGTCTAAACTAATCCATAAAGAAAAGCCCCTTGATGATCCTGTAAGGAGAAAGCCAGATATCAGTAAAGTAAAAAAGTTGACTGGCTGGGAGCCTTCAGTAGATTTGGAGCAAGGGTTACTAAAAACAATAGAGTATTTTAAACAGATTTTATAATGAATGGTAAGTTCCAGCGCTTTATAATACTTCTAATTGATACGATACTTATATTTTCGTCTTTTATGATTGCATATATAAAGCGGCATAATCAGGAATCACTTTCGCTTTTATTCCATGATTTTGGTGATTTTCGAAATCTGAAATTTTTTCTGAATCTTCATATGCCTTTTTTCAAGGAATATATGGTGATTTTTCTATATGGGACAGTAATTATTCTGTTTTGTTTCTTTTATTTCCGATTATATTCTTTTACAAGAAATGCCGGGAAACTTGATGAAATAGCTCATGTCGTTCAGGCAGTGACATTTGCAAATGTATTGATCATAGCTATCACTTTTTTCTATAGGAATATCAGTGTTTCAAGGCTTGTTATAATAAATAGTTATATTTTAACAGTTATTTTTCTTTCGCTGTTTAGATTTTCAAGAAGATTGTTTGTGGAATGGCTGCGATTAAGAGGATTTGGAGTCAGAAATGTATTGATTTATGGGGCTGGCGATGGGGGGAAACTAGTAAAACATCATCTGGAATTTCATTCCGAGATGGGCTACAATCTGGTTGGATTTCTTGATGACAGTAAGAGCATGAATGGTAAAGAAGTAGACAATAAACCGGTTTTTGGTAATCTGACTAATCTATCTGGTGTTGTTGTGAAAAAAAATATTCATGATGTTATTATTGCAATTCCTTCTGCACCTCGGGATAAAATTTTAAAAGCTGTGATGAAATGTGAAAAAGCCGGCGTAAATTATTTTATTCTTCCAAATGTATATGATTTTATGACCAGTCAGATAAGCATCAATCGTATGGGAACAGTTCCGCTTATGAAAGTAGAACTAGAGGCCAAAAAGAGTGTTCAGTATATTGTGAAGCGTACTTTTGATTATATATTTGGTTTATTTTGTGCAATCCTTTTTCTTCCTGTTTATTTGATTGTTGCAATGTTGATAAAGCTGGAATCTAAGGGTCCAATTCTGTTTAGTCAGATAAGAATTGGGAAAAATGGGAAAGCATTTAAATTTTATAAATTCAGAACGATGATCAATGATGCAGAAAAGCTCAAAGCTAGACTTCATAAACATAACGAGGTAGATGGACCGATTTTCAAGATGAAGGATGATCCAAGGATAACGAAGCTGGGTAAAATTTTAAGAAAATTCAGTATTGATGAATTGCCACAGATATTCAATGTATTAAAAGGGGATATGTCCTTTGTAGGTCCTCGACCTCCAGTTCCTGAGGAAGTTAAAAAGTATGAAGGATGGCAGAAAACCCGGCTTTCTGTAATGCCTGGAATAACAGGTTTATGGCAGGTCTCTGGAAGGAGTACTTTGACTTTTGAACAGATGGTCCGCCTGGATTTATTCTATATTGAAAACTGGTCTTTCTGGATGGATTTCAAAATACTTATTTCAACGATACCTACTGTAATTTTTTGTAAAGGGGCGTATTGATTTTTGCTTGAACTGGTAAATATATCCAAATCTTATAAAAGAGAAAAATTATTCTGGGTCCTTAAAGATGTAAATCTTACAATTTCGGAAAATGAATTTGTGATTATTAAAGGTACATCCGGTTCTGGAAAAACAACATTACTACATGTGATGTCTTCTTTATTGAGTCCAGATGAAGGAAAAGTTTTATTAAAAGATACAGATATTTATTCTTTGAAAGAAAAACAAATCCTGGAGCTTAGAAGAAAAAGTATGAGTTTTCTATTCCAGGATCCAATGCTTCTCAAAGAGCTGACTGTCTTTGAAAATATTATTTTACCAAATCCGGGAATAAGACTGGTTCCTGGCATGAATGACAGGATTTCAGCATATGCAGATCAACTGGAGCTGGGACCATTACTTAACCATTATCCAAATGGCCTTTCACCAGGCGAGATGCAGCGTGTAGCCTTTTGCAGATGTATTGTAAATAGTCCTGAAATACTTTTCATGGATGAACCGTTTTCAAATCTTGACAAAACTAATAAATACATAATGGCAGAGATTATTCAGGAATATTGGAAAAAAGGTGCAACTATTGTCATTGTTTCCCATGAAACGGATTTTCTTGAAAAATATTCTCGAATCGTAAACCTTGAATCAATAAATAAATTGAATTAACTTAATATAGATGACTCAAATCAATACCAAGTACCTTTAACTGCTCACATTGATCTAATATCTTATTGCCATATTCTTTACCCAATTCGTTAGTATACCTAGTAACAGCATGGTTGATACCAGTTATTTTATCACCGGAACAAATATTATCAGCAAACGAAACAAGGAGTTCGCTTGTTGTTTCAGGAATATAGTCAGATATGGGTAATGGAAGTTTTTGATTTTCAATATCCACAGCAGTTATACCACATCCAATATGATTCCTGCATATTTTTGAAACAGAATTTCTTGTTTCTTGATCCATGAAATCAAATATTTTTGATTGAAGAATAATTTTTTCGCCTTCTACTGCATGTAGCATTGGATGAGGAATATCAGCCATTCTTCCAATATCATGTAATAATGCTCCCAAATATAGGATTTCCTTTTGTATATCGAGTTTTTTTGAAAGGATTTTTACAATCTGAAAGACTTTCAGACAATGTCGAAATACAGGACTTGGATTTTTTTCAGGGTATATATTTCGTAAGGCTTTATAGGAAATTGAAAAATAGTTCATAAATACATAATAACGTAGGTGAGGGGTGGATGTGAAAATAAAAAAAATAAAAAAATTTAAATAATTGATAGTGAAAAATTATCTTACTTAGGTTAATTTAATAATATTAAGAAAAAAGTTTTGAGAGAATATAAAAATGAGTGATTTTATAAAGACTGTTCAGTCTAGATTTAATAATTTCAATTGTAAAATTGGTTTATATGCAGAAAACCTGAAAAGCGGCAAAATGATAATTGGTATTAATCATCAAAAGAAT
>DAOVTB010000123.1 GCA_030633305.1 Candidatus Muiribacteriota bacterium | reverse complement strand
TGAATGTTAACAAAATAAAGAAACCCCAGCAAGCTGAACGCTTACTGGTACCAAATCCACATACGCACTGTACGGTGCCAGGTCTCTCATCGGATTTCGTTCCCAAAATGAGGCCTGGACACCGCTTCGCATATCAAAATCAAATCCTGTAAAATGCAAAGTCGCTTTGACCCCTCTAGAACGCCGAAGCGTAAAATATCCAATCGATAATTTATTTGCAATTAAGTGGATTTACTGTTACTTTATAAAAAAAAATTGTGAGGAATTCAATATGAGAGATATAGGTTTACTTTTTTCAGCTATATTTTTTCCCCCATTGACTGTTTACTTAAAAAAAGGTGTTGGTAATGAATTCTATATTAGTATTGTTCTTTTAATACTTTTTTGGCTACCAAGTATATTTTATGCATTTTGGATTATAGGCCCGGATATGATTGATAAGTATTATGGGTAGACGAGATTGAAAAAAAGAAAAAAGACTAGAAACTTTCCCGGTTTGGATTGCTGATTGTTCCGTGAAGGCTGCATTTTACATATATGACTGGGGTCTTATTTTTTAACATAATCAGGGTATAGTTTTTTTCAGATTCAGTCGTAGGGCATTTCGGAAATTGCTGAATGTAACCTTCTTTTACAAGCGGATAGGCAATGGTTGTTTCCAGGAATCCTGCCTTTTTCCATTGGTTATATAACTCGAGTAAAACGTTTTTATTCTTTCGAAAATATTGTCCCAGTGATTGTTCAATTTTTCTAATATTTGAAGCACAATGTTTCCTTTGCTTTACTTTTTTTGACGTACGTTCAGCTCTTTTTTTATCTGTTACATCCCTAAACCCATGAAGACTGCATTCAACATATATCGAATTATCAGATTTAATATCTCGGGAAACGCTATATGAAGCGGAAGCTTTTGTTTCAGGACATTTTGATAATACCTGTGATACGCGATCTGTAAAAATCGGGAAATTGGCTATTGGTTCATAAGCACCATACGGACAGACTCTTTTAAGTCCTTTGCTGGATCTATTAATTTTTCTATCATAGTTATTTAAGGCTTTTTCCAGTTTTCCAATATTCATTAAACATTTTTCTTTACAAGTTACAACTTTGTGCTTTGTAGTTGATTTTTTTCTAAAAATGAAACCTATAGGTATAAGAATAATTATTATCGATATGATTAACCATGTTATTGAAGAAGGACTTTTATTATCAGATTGTAAATTGAAATTGCTCGCTTCTTGAATTTTCTTTTTAAAATTATCGATTCTACATGATTCCTGATAATTCGCTATATAATATTGTGCTGATACGATAATGTAAATCGTTAGAACAATCCAAAAAATAACAAATAGAGTATCATTTGGATAATATGCCAGTCTCGGTATGAAAAATAAGGCAAAATAAACAGAAACAAGAATCATAACAATTATATAATTCTTCGAATCCTTGCCATTAACTAAAAATGGTATGATTAAAGCAGCAGGACCGATTACTATTACTGCAAGATAAATATGCAGAATGACTAGACTTTTATCAGTACCAAGAATCCAGTATATTGCGTAAACACTTGTATAAATCCCAGCAATTCCCAAAAGGAAAGTGAAAAAAAATTGTTTAAGTTTGCTTAACATTATTATTCATTTTATCATATTTTTATAATAAATAATATTTTCCTACTAAATCCTGTTCATGATATGTCTATATGAAGTATGATACGGGTCGAGAGACTATCCTGGAAATTATATATCAGGTTAAGAGGTGATACGAATGTTGAAGCAGGAAACTATAGATGAACAGGGAAGAACTGAGCTTATGCTAGTTGTAAGAACTCAATGCAAAGAGTCTGTAAAAAAGGAATTACCCAATCGAAGTAGTGATATTTTTATTACTGATAAAGTAGGACATACTGCATTATTCTATGCAGCTGAGCGTGGTGACGAAGAAATAGTATGGATTCTTCTAAATTCACTAACTGCAATCCAGCGAGGAGCACTGCTAGAAGTTAAAGATAATGAAGGAAATCTTGCCGAGGACTGGGCTAAAATAAATAGTCAGGAAGAAATACGGAGAATATTATCTGTTGAGAGACAAAGAATAGCGTTCTATGAATAGGTGGATTCTCAATCCTTTGTTCCACTATAAACGAAACTACTCTTTATCATTTTGATACCTTTTGAACCAAGCTCTCCAATAATGTTTCCGCAAGGGCATGAAGCGAATCCTTCATGTCTGATCGTGATGTCTTTTTCCATTCGATCATACCAGCATATAAGTACATTGCCTTTTCCAATTTTAAGATATTTGAAAAGTTTCGTTTTACATTTAGAACATCTAATTTTTAACATAATATTATCTCTATCTAATTATATCACTTACAATAAAATATATAAATAATGATGGGAATATAGATCTTTTATTTATGATTTAACAGAGAAAGTGGCGAAGTTGTTTTGAAGTTTAGCCAAGTTAGGTATATTAGTAAATTGACAAAATATTGTTGTTTTGCTACTATTATATTGGAAAGATTTGTATTGAAGGAAATTATCTATGAATATAGGGCATGAGCATCTTGTTGATGGAAAATACTCTTTTAGAGATTTAGTTGATCTGGAACAGTTACAAAATTTATTTGAGAGTTTCTCTCAAGCTTCTGGATATACGACTGGACTAGTTTCATTTCCTGATCAGGAATTACTTTTTGGAACTGGATGGCGTGATATTTGTACAAAATTTCACCGTGTATTTCCCAATTCTGAAATATATTGCAAAAAAAGCAATATGATGCTCACATCGTGTCTAAAAGAACATAAAATGTTGAATATATGTCACTGTGAAAGTGGTCTTGTTGATGGTGCTACGCCTATTATAATCAGAGGTGTTCATGTAGCAAACCTAGCAACGGGTCAGATTCTTTTCAAAGAACCTGATATTGAATATTTCAGAAAACAGGGTGAAGAGTATGGATACGATGTTGAAGCTTATCTTGAAGCACTAAAAGAAGTTCCAGTGGTTTCCGAAGAAGCATTCAAAAAAGTCATGACCTTCCTGAGTGAAATGGCTGTTATGCTTGCTGAACAAGGGTTAGCAAAACTTCAAAAACAAGAAGTTTTGCACCAAGTGCAGAAAAGTGAAGAAAATATGCGTATTACACTTAATTCAATTGGTGATGCAGTTATTACAACTGATACGGAAGGTGTAATTGTTCGAATGAATCCTGTTGCATCTAAACTCACAGGATGGAAACTTGAAGATGCAAAAGGCAAATACCTTAATGATGTTTTTAATATTATCAGTTCTGAAACTCGAAAATCTTCTGAAAATCCTGTTGAGAGGGTTCTTGCAACTGGTGATATTATTGGACTTGCAAATCACACCAGTTTGATTTCAAAATCTGGTATTGAATATCAGATCGCTGATTCAGCCGCACCTATTAAAGATGATGAAAATAATATTGTTGGTGTCGTCCTTGTTTTTCGAGATGAAACTGAAAAGTATATGATTCGCAAGGAATTAAAAGAAACCGCTCATTTCATGAACAATGTTATTGAAAGTGTGCAGGATGGTATCAGTATAATAAATCCTGATCTTACTGTAAGTTATGTTAATGATGTTATGAAGCGGTGGTATTCTGAAGGAATTCCTCTTGAAGGAAAAAAGTGTTTTAAATGTTATCACAATACAGAAATACCATGTGATCCCTGCCCAACTTTAAGATGTTTTGAATCAGGAAAAATGCAAAAGGAAATTGTTTGTGGATTTCCAGGATCTGAGGAGATTTGGTTAGAGATATTTTGTTATCCTATTAAAGATGTTAAAACAGATGAAATTACAAGTGTTGCCGAATTTGTAAGAAATATAACAGAACGGCGGCAGGCGGAAGATTCGTTGCGCGATAGTGAAGAAAAATTTAGAGAAATTATTGAAAATGCAAGTGATGCTATTTTTATAACTGATCCGACGAGTGGAATCATTATCGATACAAATAAAAAAGCTGAAAAACTTGTAGGTTTACCAGTTGATGATATTATTGGGATGTTCCAAATGGATCTTCATCCCAAAGAAGATGCTGATAAGTACAAAAGGATTTTTTTGAACCAACTCAAAAATGGTGGTGGACTCGCTATTGATGAGACATATATATATAATAGAAATGGTTATAATATTCCCGTAGAAATAAATGCAAGTGTCGTTAATATTAGCAAAAAAAAATACATGCTTGGTCTTTTTAGAGATATTAGAGAACGCAAACTGGCAGAAGAAGCGCTGCGAGAAAGTGAAAACAGATATAGAGATCTTTTTGTACAATCAGCAGATGCTTTTTTAATAATTAAGGATAAAAAATTTGTTGACTGTAATCCAGCAACTCTCAGGATGCTTGGTTATAAGAATAAGACAGAATTATTGACGTGTCATCCATCAAAATTATCTGCGGAATTTCAACCTGATGGTAGGTGCTCAGATGAAAAAGCTGATGAAATGATGTCTATTGCTTATAAACGTGGAAGCCACCGTTTTGAATGGGCTCACAAGCGCTTTAATGGTGAAGTCTTCCCTGTTGAAGTGCTTTTAACTGCAATACCAAGTAAAGATGGTGCATATCTTCATGTAGTGTGGCGTGATTTAACTGAGGAAAAACGTGCTGAAGAGGCACTTAATAAGTCAGAAATTTGTTATCAAACTTTGTTTGAATCTGCGAATGACTCCATATTTTTGATGACTGATGAGATATTTATTGATTGTAACCAAAAAACTTTGGAGATTTTTGGCTGTAGTCGATCCGATATTATAGAGCATTCTCCTGTTGAATTTTCTCCACCGGTTCAGCCAGATGGAAGAAAATCTGAGGAAAAGTCAATTGAAAAAATCAATGCCACTTTTAATGGAATTCCACAGGTTTTTGAATGGAAACATAAAAAACTGGATGGAACTTTATTTGATGCCGAAGTCAGTCTGAATCTGGTTAAACTTTCTACCGGTGTATTTCTTCAAGCAATTGTACGAGATATTACAGAGCGCAAACAGGTAGAGCAGGATTTAACAAATTTGCAAAATTATCTTTCTAATATTATTGATTCAATGCCATCAATACTTATGGGGGTGGACATAAATGGAGTGATTACTCAGTGGAATCGCGAAGCCTGTAGAATTACAGGAATAACTTCACAAGATGCCATTGGATGTCAGCTTGAAGAGGTTTTTCCATGTACTTCTCTTAATAGAGAACGTGTCAATGAAGCAATGAAGACATCTCAGACTTTATACATTCCTAGACAGCACTGTATTGAGGATGGGGAAACTCATTATAAAGAAATAACAGTTTATCCACTTACAGGAAAAGATGTTGACGGAGCAGTAATTCGAATTGATGATGTAACTGAACAAGTTAAAATTCAGGAATTGATGATACAGTCAGAGAAGATGATGTCTGTTGGCGGACTCGCCGCGGGAATGGCTCATGAAATCAATAATCCGCTGGCTGGAATGTTACAGACAGCGAGTGTTTTAAATGACCGTTTGACTAATCTGGATTTGCCACCTAATCAAAAAGCAGCAACTGAAATTGGAACAACGATGGATAAAATCAATTCTTTTATGAATTTGAGAGATGTTCCCCAAATGCTGGAACGAATAAATGATTCAGGTAGACGAGTTGCTGAAATTGTCATGAATATGTTAAGCCTGGCTCGTAAATCCGATTTTACTTTTATAAAATATGATTTATCTGAATTACTTGATGAAGCTGTCGAACTTTCATCAAATGATTATAATATTAAGAGACAATATGATTTTAGGCAATTTAAGATCATCAGAGAATTTGAAGATAATCTTCCTCTAATTCCTTGCGAATCCAGTAAGATCCAACAGGTATTGCTTAATGTTTTGCGCAATGGCGCAGAGGCAATGCAGGGGGATTTGAATAAGGATGGTGTTGAAACTCCGTGTTTTATTTTACGACTTGCATTAGAAAAGGATAATGATATGATCCGATTGGAAATTGAAGATACAGGTCATGGAATGAGTGGAAGTATTCGTAAACGTGTATTTGAACCTTTTTTCACAACGAAATCCACTGATCAGGGAACTGGTCTTGGCCTGAGTGTTTCATATTTTATAATTACAGAAAATCATGGTGGTTTGATGTCTGTGGAATCTGAACCGGGTCACGGAACTAAATTCATTATTCGTTTACCTTTGGAAAGGGAAGAAGTGTAAAAATGGTAGCAATGACTGTATTGATACTTGATGATGACGCTGCAGTACGTGAAAGTCTGATGGCTTTTTTTGAAGATCGCGAATGGCAGGTGTTATCTGCTCCAACTGGTGAAGATGCTCTTCAAATAGTGAAAAATAATCAAATAGATTGCGTTATTGTAGATATAAGATTACCAGGAATGGATGGAAATGCATTTATTATGAAATTAAATATTACACATCCTGAACTTGCCTGTATTGTATGTACAGGATCACCTGAATATGATTCGCCTGATGAGGTAAAAGCGCTTTTACAAGTATCTAGAACAGTCTTTATTAAGCCTGTAATTAATATGAAATTGTTGGAAGATGATATATATAGTCAGATAGAGAAATGTAAAAAATAGAAAATAGACAGGATGTGAATTGTTGATTTGATGGAAAATGATAAGAAAAAATCAATAAAGTTTCATGTTTTACTTTTGATGACTGTTATTGTCGCAGTTATTATGTTGCTATATGTTTTTTTACATCAAAACGAAATAAGAAATTTAAGTGTTTTAAAAGAAAAAAATCCAGTTTTTCAAGAAGCAGAAATTATATTTGCTGTGCACAGTTATGCTTCTCCTATTGAACTTTCCAGAAGTTTCTCACCACTTATTGAATATCTTTCAAAAAGTATTAATCGTAAAATTGTTTTAAAGTCATCTGTTAATTATGAAAAAAATATTGATCTTGTTGGAAAAGATGAAGTAGATATTGCGTTTATTGGACCTGCTGGTTATGTAACAATGGTTGAACTTTATGGAAAGAAAAAGTTAATTTGCTGTCTTGCTACTGATGGAACAGCAGATTATCGAGGATATATAATTACCCATAAGGATAATCCTGCAACCTGTCTCAAAGATCTTCAAGGGAAAAGTTTTGCTTCAAGTAGTAGAAAGTCAACTATGAGTTATGTGGTTCCACGTTTCATGTTTGTTCAAGCTGGATTATCTTTTCCAGACGAACAATTACGTATTGTTGGCAGCCATAATAATGTTGCATTGAATGTTCTTGCAAGAGATATAAATGCCGGTGCAATACGTGAGAAAACTTACAGGAAATACAAGGATCGTGATTTGAAAATCATCGCTATTACTCCAGGAGTTTGTGAACATCCGATTCTTGCAACGAATAAACTGGACACGGAAACATTCAAAAAGATAAAAGATGCAATTTTCAGTATCAAAAAAGTTGAAGATGTACAACGAATTTTGAAACCTGTGAAAGAATCAATAAGCAAATTACTATCAGTCAAAGACAGTGATTATGATCCATTGCGGAAAATGATTTCTGCTGTTAAAAAAGATGAAAAGCTTTCGATTAAGAAATCTGGTGGATTAAAATGAATCGGATATTCTGGATATTTACCGTATTTATTGTAATCTCCTTTATGATACTGGGTGTAATTCTTAATAATCTTGTCCATAACTCAATGCATCGGGATTTGGAAAATAGAGTTCAGCGTGATTTGAAAATGCAATCTGCAATCTGTAAGGGGCTTTTAATTGTAGGTGATTACGAGAGGATTGAAGAACAGATCATGCTGTGGGGAGAAGAAGATAAGCATGTTTTATCCTTTACTGTAAAAATAGGTAATGACATCCCGATTGTGAAATTTTCTAGAGACATAAAAAGTAATTATTACAAAGATTTCATTCATTCAAGCAAAACAACTTCAGGCAGAAAATTTGATTTTGAGATGAAGTATGATTTCTCACAATACAATACTGATTCGCTTAGATTCGTCAGTATTTTTTTCCTGTTTAGTGGATGTATTGCCATATTTTTTATCATATCTATTTGGATTATAATACAGCGAGTGAATATCCACCCGCTTCAAAATGAAATTTCAGAAAGAAAACGAGCAGAAAAAGAGCTGAAAAGTGCAAAGAATTCCATTACCAATATAATCAATTCTATGCCATCTATGCTGGTGGGGATGGATTTAAATGGAATAATTACTCAGTGGAATCATGGGGCTGAGAAAGTAACGGGGGTGTCTGCTGTGGATGCCGTCGGAAAGTCATTAGAAGAGACTGTTTCTGATCTTGGAATTAATATGGATAAAATATATGAAGTTATAAAAAATCGGAAGGAACAGGTTGAATTCAGAAGAATCAGATTTGTAAATGATGCATATTGCTATGAGGATTTGACAATATATCCTCTTATTGCCAATGAAGTAGAAGGTGCAGTTCTCAGGCTGGACGATGTGACTGAACAGGTTCGACTAGAGGAGATGATGGTTCAATCTGAAAAAATGATGTCTGTAGGTGGGCTGGCTGCTGGTATGGCACATGAAATAAATAATCCTCTTGCTGGAATGATTCAGACTGCATATGTTGTTAACGATCGAATGACAAATCTGGATTTGGCGGCAAATAAACGTGAGGCAGAAAAACTAGGAATTACAATGAACACTATTCGAGATTTTATGATTGCGCGTGGTATTCCAAAGATGATGAATAATATTCGTGAATCAGGTACTCGTGCGGCTAAAATTGTATCTAATATGCTGAGTTTTTCTCGGAAAAGTAATTCTAGTTTTTCTGTACATAAACCTGTTGAATTACTTGATCAGATTGTTTCTCTTGCAAACACTGATTATGATTTAAAGAAAAAGTATGATTTTCGTAAAATTGAAATTATACGTGAATATGAAGAAAATCTTCCATTAATATTATGTGAACCGAGTAAGATCCAGCAGGTGTTATTAAATATTCTATTAAATGGTGCCGAAGCAATGCAGGATAGTTTGGGAAAGTATGGTGTAAAGCGCATGTATTTCATTCTACGGCTTATTCATGAAAAAGAAAACAATGTACTTCGGATAGAAATAGAAGATAATGGTCCTGGCATGGATGAAAAAACCCGTAAACGTGCATTTGAACCATTTTTTACGACAAAATCTACAAATCGTGGAACTGGACTTGGTCTGAGTGTATCGTATTTTATCATTACTGAAACTCATGATGGAACGATGACTGTGGAATCAAATCCCGGCATTGGAACAAAATTTATTATACGCTTGCCGATAAAAGATGTTGGATTAGATAAAAAAAGAGATAGCCAAGATTAGGCTATCTCTTTTTTATATTAAATGTTATTAGTGTCGTGTAGTTCTTATTATGCTGGAGCTCTTAATACAAATCTAATAGATTGATATGTATCACTATGTTCTCTTACTCTTCCAAGACTTGAAGAATTTGAAACAGCTTTTCCACCACCAGCAACTATTCCAATATGACTTGGGTTCCATATAATTACATCTCCAGGCTGTCTTGAACTTGTTGAAACTTTTTTGAATCCAGGTTTTGGTTGACGCTGCAATTGTGTAGAAAGATTAGTAACACCAAGGCTGTAAGCATTTTTAACTCCAGCAGCCTGTAATCCAAGAGATACTGCATAAGCACAACCTAATCTTCCTGGGTAATAAACACCATTTTTAGTTTTTCCACATGCTTTTGGATAATTTAGTTTTTTTGTTTTTAATGAATTCATTCCATCAAGTATTCTTTTGTTCATTGGTCCAGATGTAAAAGTTGCAGTCGGCTGTCCACCAGTTCCACCTACAGTTCCTGCAGGAGCGCTTCCTGGCTGAACGTAATGACAATGAGCATATGCAGTTCCGCCGTTATATTGGATCTGGTACCAGTCACCTGTTTTACCCAGGATTGTTACATCAGTACCATAACTGTACTTTGTGAGGACAGTTCCCCAGGGTGCGTTCCTAATGTTAAGCGAACTTGCAGTTGTATGTCCTTTCTGTTTACCTGTAGAGTTACTTGCGGTTGTTGTTCCGGTTGCAGGTGTCTGTGATGTAGAAGCCGAAGCTCCACCAACCTGTATGTGTTTATGTGAGACAAAGGCTGTCTGTCCATTGTAATTTATTTTATGCCAATAATTGTCGCTACTTTTTCCTGTAATAACAACTGTATCGCCAACGGATATAATTCCAAGTACCTTTCCCCATGGTCCACTTCTTACATTAAGTTTATAACAGTTATAAACTACCCCATTTTTATTTGAATTAGCTGTAGTAGTTCCTGTAACAGCAGTTTTGCTACCAAATGCTGTATTTATATTCTGACTGTATACATTGGCAAACATGAAAACGAAAATAATCAATACAATAAATCCTCTTCTACTCATATTATCCTCCATATTTTTGTTTGAAATAGTGTTATTTTTCTTCCTTCAATTAGTAAGATAGTGCTGAATCAAAAATGTTCATTATTTTTTTATTAATTGACATTTTTTTTAGATTTTAACTCCAGGAACGTTCTGAGGATTAAGTGCAGTCCCACCTTTACGCAGTTCGAAGTGGAGATGATGACCAGTAGAACTTCCAGTTGAATCAACTTTTCCACACACTTCATTTTGGCCAACTCTTTTTCCTACAGTCATTCCGGCATAGGAATCCAGATGTGCATAACGAGATTCATAGCCATTATCATGTTTAATTTTTACAAGTTTTCCATATCCACCACAATAGGATACATATATTACTTTTCCTGGACCAAGACTTATGCAGTTGGTTCCTCTTGGTGCACCTATATCAACACCACTATGCATTTTATATGCTCCGGTTATTGGGTGTTTTCTCATTCCAAATTTGCTTGATACATATCCAGCAGCACATGGTCTTCCACCCCAACCTTTTCCAACTGGTCCAGATGCCACTGGTGGCTGAGTATTATTGAGAGGATTGTTTTTTGAAAGATGATTGGAATGTACATATGCTGTTTTTCCATTATATGTGATTTTTGACCAGTCCCCTTCTTTTCCGATAATTTCTACTCTATCACCGGAATGAATTCTTCCAAGTATGGTACCCCAGGGACTTTTCCTAACATTTAAAGTATTAGCGGTAACATACATAACTTCTTTTGATTTTAATTTTCCCTTATCCGCATCCAGAAGCACATAGTTACTGTGTACATATGCACTACTTCCTAGATATTCAATTTTGTACCATTCTCCCCGTTGATGTGTACAAGTAACACGCTGGGCAGTATAAAATTTTCCTACAATATTTCCCCATGGCTGCATCCTGACATTAAGATAACTATTTCCGACCTGAACAGTTCCTTTTTTTGGTGGTTTGAATTCCTTTTCTGAACTGGCGGCAATATTTTTATCAATATAGTTTTTATGAACAAATTTGGTAGATCCGTTATAATCAATTTTATACCATTCGCCTTTTTCACCTATGACATTGACTATATCGCCACAATGCAAAAGTCCTACAATTGTACCCCATTCTCCATCTCTGACATTTAAGCCGATTCTAGCAGTTACGATTCCAGTCCATGCAGATTGTGCAGTAGATAACTTTGTTTTAATTCCCATGTTAGGAATAGTATATAAATTAGTCAGGAAAACTATGATTACAAGACTTATCAAAAGTTTTTTCATTTAAAGCCCCTTACATTATTTTAAAAATTTATTAAAACCAAATAAAATACTATTCCAGTGATTTTGATCCAAAGCTTGAGTCTATATCCCATTCTGGTTCAATAATATCTGTGTTTGTGCTGGAAGTTGTTGACGCTGGATCTGGAATTCTGGAGTTATTTTTAACAGTTTTATTATTTTCTCCTCTTTTCTGTAATTCAAAAAATTCATTTTCAGATTTTATACAGACATAGTTTCCAGTCGTGACGGTTTTTTCAATAAGTCTGTTTTTTACGGAAACTTTGCCACTTTTTACATATACAACAGTTCCTTTTTTATCATCATGTGAAACCATAAACACTGTTCCGAGTATTTCCATAACCGCACAGGGGGTACGAATTTCAAATGTCTTACTGGTTTTATTTATTTTGAACCATGCTCTTCCTTTTTTCAGATAAACCGAAGAGGCAAGAACTTTAATATTTGCTTTATTTGATAATGAAATCTTACTTCCGTTTTTGTATTTAAGTAACGCAGTGGCCTTGTCTTTTAATTCTAATTCATTACCATAATTAATCGCTTGCTGAGGAATTTTTACCTTTATCCAGTTATTAGAACTGGATTGTGAAATTAGTATGTTTCCATTTTTTGTCTCAAGTGACATTGGGGAGAGCATTTTTTCAGAAACTGCACTTTTTATACTTTTCTCGGTATTGTGGGTCAGTTGCACAGAGTTGTCAGCACCTGCATGTGGAATTTCTTTACCAGGCAAAAATATCAATAGCAATATTATACATGCACAAGCAGGGACTACTAGATATCTAAATATTTTATTTTGTAGAAAACATACCAAAGTATTCATGAAAGTCTCAGACTTTTCATTTTTTCTTGAAGCAAGTATTTTTGACATTGTTTTTTCATTGAAAGATTCACTGAACTGGATTTTTTCAGATTTTAAATTTTTAAATGCCAAATCAAGTTTTTCATCTTTTTGATTTTCTGAAATATTATTATTTTCATTATATTTCATATCTAACCACACTTCCTTTCAATTTTTTTCTTGCTTCTGCAATCCTTGATTTTACAGTTCCAATCGGGATATCCAATATTTCAGAGATATCATTGTATGAAAGTTCAATCAGATATCTCAACAGGACACAGCTTTTATGAATAGGCGGTAATTCGCTGATGGCCAGGTTTACCGAACTGAGGAATTCATATTTTATAGTAATATCCAGGGGATTGTGATCATTTGTAGATTTATTTACAATTCCTTTTTCACCCAGATTTTCAATTTCAATATTTGTATCTATCTTATAATTCTTTCTTTTATTAAAAAAAGCCATACATATATTATGCGCAATCCTTAAAAGCCAGCTTGAAAATTTACCTTTTGCAGAAAATTGTTTTAAAGCAGAAAAAGCACGCATGAATGTTTCCTGAACAAGGTCTTCGCTGTCATATTGATTGCGGACCATTTTGAAAACATAACTCATGCATAACCTCCTGTATCGAACAACAATATGCTCGAAAAGTTCAGACTCTCCATCTAAGATCCTTTTTATCAGATCAATATCTGGTAAATTTTCTAATTCCACACTAAACTCTCATTTTCATGCAAAATAATCATCTTTCTGACGAGCTTTCATCTATTAAGATAAGACAAATTGCATAATGTTCATTTTTTTATTATTTTAACATAATATTACAAATATCACCCACTACATAATAATTAAGGGGGAAAGCCACAGATAGACACAGATTAAACACGGATAAGAGAATTAGTAAAAAATATTAAAAAGAAATATGATAGAATTGATATTGCTTTTGAAGCTTAAAGTACTTTTTTTAACCTTATTTTTTTAAATCTGTGTTTTATCCGTGTCTATCTGTGGTTAATTTATTTTTCTTTTTTTCTTTGTTTCAATCAGATCATAAAAATAATTAACC
>DAOVTB010000289.1 GCA_030633305.1 Candidatus Muiribacteriota bacterium | reverse complement strand
CTAGAAGAAAGATGCAAAAGGCAAGGACTATTCTTCAGCGTATGCTTCCCATATGGCCCCTGAAAAATCGCTGTTGTTGCTGATCTTCATTTCAATTGCGTCATGAGCATATATTTTCAAAATGACATTGAATGAATTCGTTTGCGGATCACCATTATTCATGCTAATGGATCCTCCCTGCGGCGGACTATTATCAAAATAAATTGTGTCATTATAAACAACAGACCGATTTCCTGCATCATCAATAAACTTTATATATACGGTTCTGTTTCCTTCAATGCCATTAAAAAGTAACCAGGATTTTGTTTTTGTGAATGGTTCCCATTTAACATCTGTAAAAGCAGCATCATTTGCTATTAAGGATTGTACGGCTGATTCGCATGTTAATCCCAGACTAACAGATAAAGTTTTAGTATAAACTGCACCATTATCGATTGAAATTACACCGTTTTCTGGAGATTTATTATCTCCATAGTTTTCTCCACCAATATTAAAAGAAACTCCAGAAATAAGCGTATTATTGAAATGAATATATGCAACATATTCTGGTTTTAAATCAGATCCAGTTGATGGCCAGGATGCGGGGATCAGAGTTTGGAATTCCATCATTATCGATGAATCTAGAGTATATTCCTGAGATGTCCAAATATATTTTCCGATCCCGTTTTTTTCATCCCATATTTCAATATGGACATTAATTGGCTCAGGAGAGTAACCACCTAGAAATATTTTGATTTTCTCACCGATCTCATATTTAGATTTATCAAGTACAGTTGTTAAAACTACATCTGTATTTTTATTTGTATCTCTTAAATAACACTTGATATCTTTGCTGCGTTGGTCTCCTGAAGTAATGTCTGGACGAATTATATCCCATCTAAGGTCATTATCAACATCAACAACAAAAATGAAACTGGTGTCATTGAGTGTTGGTTCAAATTTGAATTCGCCATTCTCATCAGACGTTGTTACCTGAACATAATTATTCCAGTATTGCAGTATTTCAATATAAGATGCATCTTTTGAAAGTAGATATATTTTTGCCCCGTTTCCAGGTTTATATTGGATTAAAGTATTTTTTTCAGAAAACCCATTTTCAGGAATTAAAATTATTCCGTTTATTATTGAAGATAATGTACTGTCTTGCTGTTTTTCCTCGGCCTTAGGAAACCATTTTTCCATTACGCAACCGCTTAAAAATATAAAGATGATTAGAAAAATAAATACTGATAGCCTTCTCATATTAATATAAATTATCGGTAAATATATTAAATAGTTAACACGAACATTGGTGAAATAATTAGGTTAGCGCAATTTCACTTACTCTTCAATTCGAAAACCCCATTATGCTCTTTACAAAGAATTGAATCTGATTTTATAGTTCTTATGCGCTCAAGCAGGATTTTCGAGTGTGTATCATGATACTTTTCATTTAAGGTTTTGAACAAACGCTCTGCGTTATCCCAATCCTTTTTGAAATAAGAATCCATGGCTTTATCATTGATTTCCAATCTTTTCTGATCTGATTCTCCTGCTAGTGAAACAAGTTCATATAGATCTGTAACATGTTTTTTTCCTTTTACGGTAACCCTGTCTAAAAATCTTATATCAAATTGGTTTTGTAACTGATTTCTAGTATCTCCACTTATGATTATCGAGACTTTGTAAAGCCTCGTGAGCCCTTCCAGTCTGGAGGAAGTATTGACATTATCACCAATAGCAGTGTAATCAAATCGTCTCTGACTTCCGGCGTTACCGACAACAGATTCTCCGGAATGTATACCGATACCCATGGAAATATCAGGAGTTTCTTTTTCAAGCTTATTGAATTCAACTAATCTTTCAGTCATATGCAATGCAGCATTACAGGCTTTAATGGCATGATCCTGGCATTTAAACGGAGCACCCCAGAAAGCCATAATTGCATCACCAATGTATTTATCAAGTGTCCCTTCTGTTTTGAATATTTCATCTGTCATTGCATCTAAATAAGTATTCAGAAAGGTTATCAATTCTTCAGAGGACATTTTTTCGGAAATGCCAGTAAATCCACAGATATCACAGAAAAGTACGGAAATATCCATTTTCCTTCCGCCTAGTTTCAGAGCATCGGGGTTATCGGAAATCTGTTTGGCTACAGTTTCAGGAACGTATTTTCCGAAAGCACCCTGAATGAATTTTTTTTCTTTTCGTTCAAGAGACCATACTAGAAAAGTTGAAATAGTACCGAATAAAAAATAGCAGATGTATATACTGATTAGTGGGAAAAAAACCCTTGTTTCCTGGAAAATTTTTATGATTCCAAGATAATATGTGAACATGATAAAAATACTTACCCATAACCAATGAAAAGGTCTGAGATTGAGTAACAAAATCCAACTGATAATTGCTGATATGATCAAAATTATAAAAGTTATATCACTATCAAGTATCTTATATCGTAATTTTGAATAATTCAGGAGCATATCCATAGCGTTGGCATGAAATTCCACTCCGTGAAGTTTCTGGCCATCTTTAGAATCAGCCGGGCTACTGTGATAGTCATAGTGTTCAATTAAAGTTACAGCTACCAATATATCTTTTCCATCGAAAAGGTCATAAATATTTTTGATTTTCCAATATTTAAGCAAGTGTTCTGGAACTTTTCCTAGAAGTACATCTGAAAAAGATATCATTGGAAAACCCCTGCCAGGGGAATTTTGAAAAGTTATTAAATGCTTTTCTTTCAAGAGATCATTAGACCAACCTGCAATATCAATTCCTTTTTTTCTGCCGCAAGTTTTTGCTAGTGCATAAGCTAGTGAATTATATTTTTCCTGGATAAAACGGTAGGAGATTATTTCCCCAAATCTTCTTTTTACGTTTATTAAACCAATCTCAAAACCTTTTTTCTGTAGTTGTTTGCATGGTCTTATCAGTTTATTTCCTGATCTTTTTGCTCCAAGTATTACTGGAATATCGTTTTCTTTTTGTGCTTTTATAAAGGAGTCGTATTCGGCATACCATGGGAGAAATACGTTTTCAAAAGATTCGAAGATGATGTCAAAACCTACACTGACTGCACCATATTCGCTGATTCTGTCAAGCAATTCACCATATATACATGGTGGAAGAGGCCAAATCGCATCTTTATATTTGGCAAGTTTTTCTATGGTTTTAAGATCGTTGAAGGTTTTTTCATCTATTTTTATTATAACGACATCGAAACTTCTGTCAGTTTCAAAAAGAACATTATAAAAAGGTTTCCTGAAATATTGCTCGAATTCTCTGGTTAACTGGAATTTTCCTGAAATAATTGATAAGAAAATTGAAACTACAAAAGCTATGAAATATAACCAGTATCTTTTGCTAGTGTATGTAAGTTTCATTATTTTTCTGGAGCAATCAATTCATCAATATTATTTTCATTGAATGAATCCAAACCTGCTTTTTTTACAGCTTTAAGTAATTGAATCTTACCAAATCTGCTGTTTTCCTGTGACCTCAGATATTTGGAGTATTCTAATATTGCATCAATATAGTAATTATTTCTTGAAAGTAAAATACCATTCATAAGATGTACTGTTGGATCTTCATTATCAGCAATCTGTTTTTTTATTTTCCGGAGTTCCTTTCTAATTGAGCGTTTATTTTTTCTGGTTGGGACTGTAAAGGAAACAGAATTTTCAAATTGTTTTTTTTCAATCATCTGGCAGATAACAATTCTATATTTTCCAGATTTTAAATGGTAAGGTAAATGGTTTCCGACACTATTAAATTCTGTAGAAAAAATAACTCTACTATCACTTATAATAAGTGCTCTGCGTTTTCCAGGATATTGAGGATGCAGGATAAATTTATTGATTCTGCTATACGTTAAACCACGGGGATAGATAATTTCAAATTTTTGTTCAGATTGTTTGTCTACAACTTTTTTTATGGATTGTTCTGGTGACTGTACTGAGCAAATTCCATCATCACATTCTTCTGATTCTTTTGCTTCCGATTTTTGAGGGCTCGCTTTATCAAATAGATCTTCTATATTTTTTGCTTTTTTATCCTGTATTCTTCTGGATTCTCTCTTTTTACTACTATCCATTTTTACCATTTGACGTTGTTTTTTAGGTTCTGGTTTTTTTGCAAGTGGTAAAATATTTGAAAACCATTCTGAAATAGTATTTTCTGGTTTTTCAGATTCATCATTTTCAACATTTGTGTGTACTATACCAGATTTTATTCCAGCAACTGCATTTTCATCGCGTTCTGTTTCTACAAAAATCTTTATAATCTCTTTTGCTATTTTTAAATTGCCAGCTTTTTTCTTTTCTCCAAAATATTCTGAAATAGATTTTTTCTGATTTCTTTTGATCAGTACAGATGCCTGTATTGCAGAATCATAAAATACAATTCTG
>DAOVTB010000328.1 GCA_030633305.1 Candidatus Muiribacteriota bacterium | reverse complement strand
GAATAAAGTGTACTGGATATGAATACTGCAAATAATATCAGGTAAAACCTTTTAAATTTCAACATATTATAATTATACTGCTTAAATAAAATGAATTCAAGTAAACTCTAATTACATAGGTGTAGAAATTAATAGTTTTGCAAAAAATAATAACAATATGTAGGGGAGGGTCTGTGACCCTCCCGTTCTAATAAAAAAACATAAAATGGCACTGTGTAAATATAATCCAAAATAATTTAATTCGGGAGGGTCACAGACCCTCCCCTACAGTATTATTCGAATTATTCAAATTTTTTAGGAACTAAAAAATTGTGCTCAAGTAAACTCTATTACACTTGTCTAGCTTATGATTTAATGTTAATATATATCAATCTGGGAATTCGATTTTCCAGTGGAAATTATCAAGGAAGAGGTGTCATTTTGGGTATAAGTATTGAACGCGCGAATAAAGAAGCAATAGAAAAACTTTTAAACTCGCATCCATTTATTGTTGGAATAGGAAAAGCTATTGATGACATTCCAGGAATGAAGAAAAATCTTTTTCTTCATGCTGGACCACCAGTTACATGGGATAGAATGTGTGGACCTATGAAAGGCGCAGTTCTTGGTGGAATCGTATATGAAGGTATGGCTGAAACCATAGAAGAAGCACAGGTAATTGCAGAAAGTGGAGAGATCGAATTTGAACCATGTCATCATCATTCAACTGTAGGACCAATGGCAGGTCTGGTGACTCCATCAATGCCAGTATGGATAATAAAAAACAAAACTTATGATAACGTGGCCTATTGTACGTTGAATGAAGGTCTTGGAAAAGTTTTGCGCTATGGAGCTTATGGGCCAGAAGTTATAACAAGATTAAAGTGGATGGAAGAAGAACTTGCTCCTGTTTTAAGGAAAGTTCTTGAACTTTATGGTGATATCGATCTGAAAAATATAATTACACAGGCTCTTCAGATGGGTGATGAAGTTCACAACAGAAATAAAGCTGCAACTTCGCTTCTTATCAGAGAAATTGCCCCATTTATTGTGAAAACAGGTTTTTCGCCTGATGCACTTGAACGAGTATTAAGCTTCATGCATTCTAATGATCACTTTTTTCTAAATCTGTCTATGCCTGCATGTAAACTATGTCTTGATGCTGCTCATGGAATTGAAGGCTCAACTCTGATTACTGCTATGGCCAGAAATGGTACTGACTTTGGAATCAGGGTCAGTGGTTTAGGTGATAAATGGTTTACCGCTCCATGCCCTGATGTTAATGGACTTTATTTTCCAGGTTTTACTGCGGATGATGCCAATCCTGACATTGGAGACAGTTCTATTACTGAAACTGGTGGAGTAGGTGGCTTTGCAATGGGTGGAGCTCCGGCAATTGTACAGTTTGTTGGTGGAACCCCTCAGGATGCAATCAACATGACTTTGAAAATGTATGAAATTACTATGGCAGAAAATAATCTATATAAACTTCCATCTATTGCATTCAGAGGAACTCCAACTGGAATAGATCTAAGGAAAGTTATAGAAACTGGTATCCTTCCTGCAATCAATACTGGAATAGCCCATAAAACTCCAGGTGTAGGCATGGTTGGAGCAGGATTGGTTGAACCACCACGAATAATATTTGAAGAAGCACTTGAAGCTTTTGCTAAAAATCTAGGAATAAATGTAGAATAAGGAGATATAGAATTATGAAAATGTATGATTTAACCCAGAGATTAAGTATCCATACACCACCGTGGCCAAGTTATATGCCACTACAGATCCAGTATTTCAAAAGAATTGCTGGTGCCCATATGGGTCAGGGTGCAAACGGACAGATTATTAAAACTTCCAATCATGTTGGTACACACATGGATGGCGAGATTCATTTTGCTGCAAATGGTAGAACAATTGGTGAAGTTCCACTTGAAGAATGGTGCGGCCCTGGAGTTATCGTTGATATCTCTGACGAAGTAGGAGATTACGATCTTTATTCTCCTGAAATGCTTATGAAAAAAGCAGAGATCAAAAAAGGTGACATCCTTATTATCAACACTGGTTATCATAGATATGGATGGGATCAGCCTGAAGCAGATGAATTAAGATATATGGTAAAACATCCTGGTCCAAATCCAGAATTTCATACATGGGCTCTGGATATGAAACTTAAATGGATCGGCGTTGATTGCGGATCTGCTGACCATCCGATGAATACAATTCTTCGTGACTGGCATCCAAAACTTTTTGTTAAAGCAGACGAAAAAATGCAGGCAACATACGGTAAAACATGGGATGAGCTTTTCCCACTTGAAGAATTTTATCAAGTTATGCATCTCAAATTGTTTCCAAAAAAACTTGTTCATGCCGAAAATTTAGGAGGAGACATAGATCTTTTAAATAACAAGCGTACCTGGATTGGTGCTTTCATGTGGAAAGCAATCGAACTGGAATCATGTATAGCCAGAATCGTTGCTTTTGAAGGCCAGCCAACAACTTAAAAGTGATAACTTAAATGGAGAGGGGAGGAATTAAATTCCTCCCTTTTTTTTATGAAGTATAAATTTTCTTTATACGGTTTTCTTAAAAACCAGAAATTCTTTGAACCATTTTTTCTCCTGTTTATGATCAATCAGGGGTTCAGTTTCTTTGAAATTGGCTTTTTGTTGGCTTATCGAGAAGTCCTCATCAATCTGTTTGAAGTTCCAAGCGGAGCCATTGCTGACCTTTTTGGCCGTAGAAAAGCGATGATGTTTTCGTTCCTTAATTATATAGTTTCGTTTGTAATTTTTTATTTTTCCCGTACATACTTTAATTTTTATATAGCTCTGCTTTTCTTTGCAGCTGGAGAAGCATTTAGAACAGGAACACACAAAGCAATAATAGCAGATTACCTG
>DAOVTB010000195.1 GCA_030633305.1 Candidatus Muiribacteriota bacterium | reverse complement strand
GGTTAGTAAAAAAGAACAAACAGTTAGTATCAAATATTAATATAGAAGGGGTAAGAAGTACTTTAATTTTCTTTGAAGTTTCAAAAAAATTCACAGTACCCTGCCCCCCGCGCCAGATAACTTAAATCTACCAAAATTAGTAAAATGGTACGGAACGCACAAATCCACAAAGAATTTACAACAGAGAGCATAGAGAAAAAACAAGAGAAAATTAGACAGGATTTACAAGATAAAGAAAGATTAAAAATATCATATGTAGGGAACAGGCCTGCCTATTCCTATATCATTTCATCAACCACCGTTATATATTGGAAATAATAATATTAAAATCGGAACGGGCAGGTCCGTTCTCTACACTTTAAATATTGTATTTTCACAATATTCCTCTGTGCTTCTCTGTGAACTCTGTGGTAAAATTTCTTAATTGTGGTACATTCTGGTAAGCTGTTTGATGCCACAATCCGGAGGTATGAAATGATTATAAGAGAAAATGCAAAAGTTAAAGAAATAATGGTTCAGATGGAAGGGGCAAGTAATGTCACAATGAAAATTCTTATTGGATCAGATGAAAATTCGAAAAATATTGTAATGAGGCAATTTAAAATTCTTCCAGGTGGTCATACGCCAAAACATACCCATGATTTTGAACATGTGGTAAAGGTAGTCTCTGGAAAGGGACAGATTGAGGATGAAAATGGGAAATTACATGAATTGAATGCAGGAAATTCTGTATTTGTAGTTCCGGGCGAACTTCATCAATTCAGTAATCCCAACGATGAGCCTTTTGAATTCCTTTGCATTATACTGAATCCTGCGTCCTGACTGAGTGAATCTAGAATTTTTTTATTTCCTGATAAACCTCGACGTATGATAATACGCCTCGGGTTATCAGAAAACAAAGAAAATCCAATCTTCATTCATTCAGAACGCAGGAGAGTTGAGTAAAAAAACAAAAACAATACCTAATCTTAAATATTAATATAGATGGGGTCACATGGAACTTTTGTGAAGTATGAAATTCATGCTTCATGCAAAGTTGCTTTGACCCCTCTAGCGTGACGGCAGTTAAATTATGAAAAAAAAAAATTAATAATAGCATAAAAATAAAAGGTGCTTCAGAAAATAATCTCAAAAATGTAGATATTGAGTTTGAACATGGTGTCATTACTGGTGTTACTGGAGTATCTGGTTCGGGTAAAAGTTCACTTGTTTATGATACTGTGTTCCAGGAAGGTCGGCGCAGATATCTGGGATCATTTTCCAGTTATTCCAGATATTTTTTTGGAAGATTACATAAACCTGATGTTGAGCAGATTGAAGGAATAAGCCCGACTCTTGCAGTTGATCAGAGATCAATATGCCGAAATAGCCGTTCCAATGTTGCAACATTGACTGATATATCGAATTATTTCAGAGTGTTACTTGCCCGTTTTGGTAAAGTAAAGTGTTATAAATGTGGAAGTATTCACGAAAATTCTGGAATTCATTCCGTTAGTCGTATTATATATAAAAAATTTCTAAATGAAAAAATATGCATTTATGCACCACTTGTATCTGGTCATAAAGGTGAATATATTCACTTATTTGAAAAATATGTTTCTAAAGGTTTTCGACAATTTAGAATTGATGGAGAGCTTTTTAATTGTATAGATATTCCTGTATTGCAAAAAAACAAAAGGCATTCTATTGATGTTTTCATTTCAGAATTAAATGTTAAAAAAAGCAATTTCTCCAGTCTGGAAAAAGTTGTATCAGATGCTATGGATAAAGGAACTGGAACTGTAATTATAGTTTCGCAAGATAGTGAAGATATTTTTTCAACGAATCATGTCTGTCAGAAATGTGGTACAGGATTTCCTGAAATAGGACCCAGGCTTTTTTCCTTTAATTCCACCTATGGTGCCTGCCCGGATTGTAATGGACTGGGTGAAAATGCAATGATTTCTCCGGATTTGCTAATTACTGATCCGACTAAGTCTATAAGGGAAGGTGCTTTTATTACAACAACACCGACAGGCTATATCGTCTATTCTCAAGTTACCATAGATGTATTGGATCAAGTCTGCCGTGCACATGGTTTTAATGTTGACATTCCCTGGAAGGAGTTGAGTAAAGAGAATCGGGATATCATTTATTACGGTTCAGAAAAACTTAAAGTTCCATTTGGTAAGCATACTTTGGAGTCGAGGATGAAATGGAGTGGAATTACAGCAAAACCAAGAGAGGAAGGTTATTATCCTGGAATTATAACAATAATGAGTGATATTCTGAAACGTGATAGAAACAAGAATATCCTGAGATTTGCAAAATTAAAGACATGTGAAAGTTGTCATGGTGCAAGGCTGAAAAAAGAATCGTTATCTGTCTTTTTTTTCGAAAAAAATATGGCACAGCTTTGTTCGCTGAATGTAGGTGAGGCACTTGAATTCTTTGATTCTTGTAATATGGAAAGACATTTTGCAGCAAAGATAATAATTGATGAACTTCGGAGAAAACTTAGATTGCTAAATGATCTGGGATTATCATATTTGGAACTGGATAGAAGTGCAAATACACTTTCGCGTGGTGAAGGTCAACGACTTAGGCTTGTGAATCAGGTTGGAAATGGATTGTCAGGTATTACATATGTGTTTGATGAACCTTCAGCCGGATTGCATAGTTCTGAAAATAGCATGATTTTAAAATTGATGACTGAAATCAAGGATGGAAATAATACAGTCCTTGTTGTAGATCACGAGAGAGATATTTTAAGGGGGGCTGATAGAATTGTTGAACTTGGCCCAAAAGCCGGTGTTGATGGTGGAAAAATAATTTTTGATGGATCCGTTAAAGATTGGGAAAAAAGTGATGGATATACTAGGAATTTTGAGACTGATTTTCTGAAAATTCTTCAACAAAGATCTTGCAGAGAAAGTCCAGGAATAATGAGAATAACTGGTGCTCGTCAGCATAATCTTAAAAATATAGATGTTGATTTTAAACTTGGAATGTTGAATGTAGTCTGCGGAGTTTCTGGATCTGGAAAATCGACTTTAATTGATAAGACTTTGGGTAAAGCTCTTCAGAAAAAATTGAATGGTGCACTGATTGAATCTGGGAAATACGATACTCTTGATACTGGTGATAAGGTAAAAAGGATTGTTATTATTGATCAATCTCCTATTGGAAGGAATTCGCGAAGTAATCCCGCTACATATACAGAACTTTTTTCCTATATTCGCGGCTTGTTCAGTAAACAGGAAGAAGCATTAAAAAGAGGTTGGAAAAAAAATAGGTTTTCTTTTAATGTAAAAGGTGGGAGATGCGAAGAATGTCAGGGGGCAGGAGTTACTGAGATTGGAATGCACTTTTTCCGGAATGTGGAGACGTTGTGTGAAAAGTGCGGAGGAAAACGTTTTAAATCTGAGACTTTGCTTGTTAAGTATAAAAATAAAGATATTTTTGAAGTTTTAGAGATGACTATTGATGAGGCGGCCTTCTTTTTTGAAGGTGAGAAGAATATATCAAGAATTCTGTCATCATTAGTTGATGTAGGACTTGGTTATGTTCAAATCGGACAGAGCGCAACCACACTTTCAGGTGGAGAAGCTCAACGTGTAAAATTGGCTGATAGACTCAGTAAAACGGAACAGGGAAGTACATTATATATTCTTGATGAACCTAGCACGGGATTACACACGAGTGACGTGAGAAGGTTGCTCCTTATTCTCGATAAACTAGTGAATTCTGGTAATACTGTTATTGTTGTTGAACATGATCTGGATGTCATTGGTTTTTCGGATTGGGTGATTGAACTTGGTCCAGAAGGAGGAAAAAGAGGTGGGGAAGTTGTATTTTCTGGCACTGCGAAAGAATTGATATATTGTGAAAATTCTATAACTGGCCGAGCTTTAAGAGAATATTATAACCATGTTGAAGTAAAAAAGGAGGCTGTTTTTGTCCCGAAACAAAAATCTGAAATAGTGCTTCTGGGTGGAGAAACAAATAATCTAAAAAAAGTGGATGCAGTTTTTCCGCACAATAAAATTACAGTTGTTACAGGTGTTTCTGGTTCAGGAAAGTCATCACTGGTTTTTGATACACTATTTTCAGAAAGTTTCCGTAAGTTTTCTGAAAATCTTTCTGCTCATTCACGAAGATTTATTAAAAAAATGAAGCAGGCTGACTTTATGAATCTATCTGGACTTACCCCCGGAATTGCGATTCAACAGCGGGTTGGAACTGCAAATCCAAGGTCCACTGTCGGGACTTATACAGAAATACTGGATTATTATAGATTGTTTTTTTCTCGCAGCTCTACATTGACCTGCCCGGATTGTAATCAGGAAATTAAACAGAAAAAATGTTTGAAGTGCGGTTTTGTTTTAGAAAAAAAATATTCAGCTGGAGCATTTTCATACAATAATATTGATGGAGCCTGTGAACAGTGTAGAGGTATGGGTTTTATTTTTTCATGTGATCCTGAAAAGCTGATAACCAACCCTGAATTATCGATTCTAAATGGTGCGCTGAAGGGAACCAAAGTTGGGAAATTTTATGGTGACCTGAATGGACAGTATATTGCAACCCTTATTCATGTTTCTGAATTCCTGGGAATTGATTATTCTGTTCCCTGGAATGATTTATCCTCTTCAGCAAAAAAAATAGCAATGTATGGGACTGGTGAAAAAAAGTATAATGTTACCTGGAAATTTCAAAGAAAAAAAAGAACTGGGGAACATTGTTTTGAAACATGCTGGCCAGGTTTTGTTTTTCATGTTGATCAGGAATTTATTCGTAAACACAGAGACTCCCGTGGAGAAGTAATAAAAAAAACCATGTTGAAGCTTATGTGTCCAAAGTGTAATGGAAAAAGATATAAGAAAGACTTGTTGAATTACAGAATTGCTGGATTGAATATAAGCCAGTTATTGGAGCTTACAGCGATTGAGACAATAGCTTTTTTTAATACTTCAGAAAATTTCACAACGAATCAAAATACAGTTTTGGAAGTTTTTAAAGGCATGCTTTTAAATAAACTTGATGCACTGGATAAAGTAGGGCTTGGTTATCTTAGTTTAGACCGCATGCTCATTAATCTTTCGGCAGGAGAATTGAGGCGTTTGAAATTGGCATCAATGGCTGGAACAGGCATTACAGGTGTAACATTTTTTCTGGATGAACCAACTTCTGGACTTCATGATCATGATACAACACGTATGATAAAAGTATTAAAAAGTATTTGTTCGGGTGGGAATACTGTCATAGTTGTAGAACATGATGAAACTGTAATTAGAAATGCTGATAATATAATAGATATGGGGACAGGAGCTGGTCGGCAGGGCGGTGAAATTGTTGCATGTGGAACACTGGCTGAGATCAGAAAAACTCCTAATTCTGTTACAGGAAGATCGCTTTTTAATACGAAAACTGTAGAAAATCGTAAACAGCGAAAAATTGATGTTGAAAACAGAATTAAAATAAATGGAGCATTCAGGAATAATCTTGATCTTCTGGATATTGAAATACCCGTCAGAGGAATAATTGGATTTTCGGGAGTTTCAGGTTCTGGAAAGTCTTCCCTTCTATTTGGTGTGATCCAACCTTCCTTTAAGTATAAAAAAGAAGTTGGTTGCGACAGTATTGAAGGGTTGGAACAATTTGAAAGAGTTATCAGGATTGATCAGAAATCTCCTGTTGGCTCAGAAAATAGCAACTTGGCAACCTATTCAGGCTTTTTTGATAGAATAAGATGTCTATTTTCAGATACTGAGTATGCTAAATCGTTGGGATACAAAAAGAGTTATTTTTCTTTTAATAATAAAGGAGGAAGATGTGAGGAATGTAAAGGCAGTGGTAGATTAAAAATTGATATGGATTTTCTTCCCGATGTATGGTCAGAATGTGAAGCCTGTTCTGGAAAAAAATTCAATAGGAATGTTCTAGGCTGTCAGTTAAACGGCCTTAATATTCATGATGTTTTGTCTTTGAATGTAAATGAGGCATTATCTTTTTTTCAAGATGATAAGGGACTGAGAGAAAAACTTGAAGTTTTATCTGCCCTCGGCCTCGGTTATCTTAAGATTGGCCAACCATTATCCACTTTTTCAGGAGGAGAGATTCAAAGATTAAAAATTGGAAAAGAACTTGTTTCAATAAAGAAAAAAAATAAAAATCTCAAAAAAAATCTATATTTAATTGATGAACCTACATGTGGTCTGCATTTTAAGGATATAGAAAGACTTATAAGGATTTTTGACGATATTGCTGATGAAGGGCATACATTATTTATAATCGAGCATAATCTTGATATTCTTATGCAGGCAGACTGGATCGTTGATCTTGGTCCCGGCGGTGGACCAATGGGCGGAAAGATCGTAGATGAAGGACATTATAGTGTTTTGACAAAAAACAATAAATCTAAAACTGGTATTGCATTATTAAAAAAGATGGAATATTGTCAGAACCCTTTAGATTAAGATTATTATCTAAATAGTATATATTGTAAAATTTCATGAATAATATGATGGAAACGACTACTCTAAAAGAATAGTCGTCATTGACAAAGAGTAAAACCTTCTCGTTGTCAATGATATCAAAAATAAAATTTCAATAATCCTTGACATGACTATCTTCAGTTGAGTATGATTTATTTAGTAAAAAGAAAACAATGTAAGGAGAGACGTTTCATGAACAAAACTGAATTAATCACTGCTGTTGCTAAGACTACAGAACTCACAAAGAAGGATGTTGCAAAAGCAATCGATGCTCTTACAACTGTAATTAAAAAAGAGCTCAAAAAAGGTAACAAAATTACACTTATGGGTTTTGGTAGCTGGGAAGTAAGAAAAAGAAAAGCTAGAACTGGAAGAAATCCACAGACTGGTGCCAAAATCAAAATTAAAGCTAAAAAGGTTCCAAAATTCAACCCAGGAAAAGACTTAAAAGAAGCAGTATCATAGTTTCTAATTAAGATAATAAAAGAGCGGGATATTTTTATCCCGCTTTTTTTATGTCTTATAACTTTGAATCAATTTGAAATTGAGCTTCATCGTTATTACAAACGTTACATCCAAGAATGTTTTTCCACCAGGTAGAGCTTTCCATGCAAAAATACAAGTTCAAATCGGGAGAATAATCTAAAAGTCGTTTTACGATTTTTTTTATAAGCTTTTCTCTAAGAGGCCTGAAATAACGCATTTTACCATCGATCCCTTTGAAAAATTCACCCATAAAAATATTGGTATTTTTGAAATTTCCTAGTATTGAATCTTTCATAGAAGGTAGGTATCGAAAACATCCAATTGAAATATATCCGATCCTTGAAGGTTTTACATATTTGAATATTGTATCGATAACCGAAAGATATTCATTTTCAGCATTTTTATAAAGAAATACCGGATCGAAATGGAATCCGATTTTGTATCCTTTTTCCTGAAGTTCTCTTGCAGCCTCTAAACGGGTTATAAGTGAAGGTGCTCTGAATTCTTCACTTTCAATGATTTTATTGGTATTTACAGACCAGGAAACCATAGCGTTTTCAGGAACTTCTTTTATATTCATTAGATTTTCTATATTTACAGTCTTGGTTTTAAATTCAAAAATGACTTTAGGCCAGCTTCTAAAAAAATCGATATAGTCAATAGAGAATCTGGTAATGTGATCATAAACAAGGGAATCAGAAAGCTCTCCTGTGCCGATACGTCTATATGAATATTGTTCAAGAAATTTTTTTGTATCATCCAGAATATCTTTAATATTGGTAAAAATCCTTGGGATCTTTTTTTTAAGATACCCCTGTAGTATACAGTAACTGCAATTTAAATAACATCCTTCCTGTGAATTTATTACAGCATAATTGCAGCAAATATAGTTTTTTGTTCCAGGACATGGCTTGGCAAAACCTTCCCTTTTTTCAGTTAGAAAAACATAGTCCTTTGCAGTGATATACGTTAAATCTTTTTCGAAATCCTGTAAATCATCATTAGAAATAAATTCATATTTGAATCGATCTAAATCAAATTTTTCAAAGGTTCTTTTATCTAATATTTTATCAATATATACTTTTTTTAGTTTAATCATCTGAATCTGGTGCTAAAGGTTCTAAAAACAGGATTTTAATATGATTTTCAGTTTCAGATTTGGATAAAATTGAAACTGTTTTTTTAAATTCACCAAATGTTGAGAATGAAAAAGTTAATTTAAATTCTGGGTTTTCAAAATATTCATCCCAAAAAAGCTTCAAGTTGCCACTTTTTTCAATAATACTTCTGGTATTCATGGAATTTTCAAGATAGGTACTAAACGCAGGATAGATGATTTTTTTCATGTATTGCTTTAATTGACTCCATTTTTCTTGATTAGAACAATCATTATTTTCCAGACTGGTAAATAGTTTTGTTTCGGATCACCCGGAATACTCATCCATGTGATTTTTTGAGTAGACACATCAATACAGCCAACTTTTGCACTTGAAGGATCTTCTCCTACCTTTGGATACTGAACCGGAATAATTCTAGAATAAATGGAATCGGTATTGTTAATCATTGAAAAATTCTTGATTTCAGATGCATCCAATTGCCAAACAGCAAGCTGTTTGCCATCGCTACTCCACCTAAACCCGTCTTTGCAGAAAAACTCCTCTTCATATACCCAATCAAATGTGCCATTGATAATGTCTATTGTTCCGTCCTTAGTAAGAGGAGTTATTTTGCCTGTTTCAAAGTCTTCACAGTAGACGTTATATTCACTTACATAAGCCACACTTTTAT
>DAOVTB010000217.1 GCA_030633305.1 Candidatus Muiribacteriota bacterium | reverse complement strand
GATAATACCTGATGAAGGTGTTATCATTAAATCTGTAGCATGTTTTATTCAGGGTATTTTTGGAATAGGTGGTGAAGTTGTTGGTGAACTTCTTATCCTTTCAAAAAATAAAGGTGAGTTTCTCGATGAATCGGCAATAACAGAGAAAGTAAAAGACAAGATTATTGTTGTTGGATCTTTTATTTCAGCTGGCTTGATTGCTAAAGCCAAAAAGTTTGGATGCAAAGGGATCATAGGCGGCGGAATCGATGCAGAAGATCTTAAGGATTTTCTAGGTTATGATCTGGGTGTTGCAATTACTGGTTCTGAAAAAAAAGGTATTACCCTTATTATTACTGAAGGTTTTGGGAAAGTTGCAATTGCTGATCGTACATATAATTTACTTGTTCAAAATCAAGGTAGAAAAACATCTATCAACGGTGCTACTCAGATTCGTGCTGGTGTTATTAGACCTGAAATAATTATTCCACTTGGCAAATCAGAAGTTTCAGCTGATGCAATTAGTAAGGTTGGTGGAATGGAGAAGGGCGGATATGTTCGTTTGATTCGTGAACCAGGATTTGGTGAACTTGTAGAAGTAGTTGATTTACCAATTAAACCTGTTGTTATTGATACAGAAGCTAAGGTCAGATCGGTTACTGTCAGGTTTTCAGATGGAAAAGAGTTAACCATACCAAGGGCTAACGTAGAACTAGTAGAAAAATAGTTTCTGAAGTCCAGAATGGGCGAATCTTGAAATATTCTGCATCAGTCCAAGCCTCAACGTACATCAGTACGCCTCGACTTGGCCAGATACAGAATATTCCAACCTTCATCCCATTCTGAACACAGAAACGGTTTTGTGGATAATAAAGAATAATATAAATAATTTTATAGGACAGTCAAGTTTGACTGTCCGCTAAAATCCGAAATATCAAATATAAATATAGATGGGGTCACATGGAACTTTTGTGAACTTGAAATCCAAGTTCATGAAAGTTGCTTTGACCCCTGCGCCAGATAAGTAGTTTCCACCAAATATTGTATAAAAGTGAAATTTTTGATAATTTGGTTTCTGAAAAAAATTAATGTTTAACTTTGCTGGAAGTATTTCCATCTTCAAAGGGTAATTTGTACGAAAATGCAGTTTTGTAATTATGGAAACTATATAGCGAAGTAACGAAAAATACGCTTTCAGTATCTTCGCTTAAAGTTTCAATTTCATACACCTGAACATCTAGTAATTTTCCACTTGCATTGTAAAATCCAACAATTATTTCTAAATCAGAAATGGATTCACCAGTGTTAAAAACTTTTCCAGTTAAAGTTCTATTTGAAACATCTGCTTCATAAATTCTTATGCTATAATCTGCTGCTTCATCTTCTGTTTCTTCAATTTCAGAAAGCTGGTAGATTTCCATTTTTTGAATTGATGGATCATAATCACGATATACTGCAAATGGTCTTTTCTGATTACCGAGAACGGCCAAAGGTTCTCTTGCTGAATCTACGTATCTTAAGTTATTTTCTGAATCATAATATCTTATTTCATACCATAGGCTGTAATCAGCAGAATTTGCGTTAGCGATTTCTCCGACAAATTTATCCTTGGTTATTGATGTTGTTGTTGAACCAATCTGAACGGTTACTTTATCAATAATCAAATCAGATAGATTTGAGATTGTAAAACCACCTTGACTGAGTGATGTACCAATTGTTGTACTTGGAGCTGGTACTGGATCCCCATTTTCATCAACTTCTACAGAATGAAGCCATTCTCCTTCAACTTCATCATGTGTAGCAAGTGATGCTGCCATTCCACCAACAAGTAAAGATCCAATTGCAACATCCGTTGCAGAAAAAGCGTCAGGTAATGTCATCTGGTTTACAGCACATCCAAAAGAAACCACAAGCAAAATCGAAACTAGAACAAAGACTAATATATAACGCATGAAAATTCAAACTCCAGCAGTATTTATATCTTTATCGGAGTTTTTATCAGGTTATTTAGGAATTTTTAAATTATTAATTTCTGATACCCAATCTTGGACATGATTCCTTGCAAATATTACATTGGAAGCAGATATCAGTTTGTATAATGAGTCCGTGTTCAGTTTTCTGAATTGCTCCATATGGACAGACTTTCATGCATACACCGCATTTCACACAAATATTTTCAGGTATTGATTTTCCAAATATTGGTTTAAAGGCTGATTTTTACATTACAAATCCAACCGGACACAGTGATAAACACCAGAATCTAGGATATACAATGGAAATCAAAGAAATAATTCCTACAAAAATTAGAAGTACAATGTCACCGTTCATTGTAAAAGTAACGGAAATGGGGTCTACATAGCTAATTTTTGAAAATGTTGTTAACTTGAAATAAAGGAATCCAGAAACCAGTACAAATACAAGAAAATGAATGAATCTAAGGATTTTACTCATTTTGGATTGATATGATCTTGGCTTAAATTTCAAAAAAGAAAGTATTTTACCAATGACATCCAGAAAAAGACCGTAAGGACATAGATAACCACAGTAAAATCTTCCAAAGAATATGGAACTTACAAGGATTATTGCAAAAAGAACAATAATTTGTTCAGTATTCTCAGCAAAAACTTTAAATAGATTTAATACTTGTTCCAGATTAGCATTAGATAGAAGAATCATCTTTATATTAATAAGATGATATCCGAATCCTAGTACAATAAATAATTTCCAAAACATAACAATAGATACATTTCTGCTTATAAATACTAAAAGTGCCATAAATGATACAAAATAAAATGGATTCCCCATTTGATCTGTTGCATACATTTTTTTACTTTTTACAGGAGTTTTTCCAAGGATATCACGAACTGATTTTTTTACAGTTTTAATAACACATTTGCTGGAATACGTAGCTCCTGTAATTACATCAAAACTTTTATCAGGATTTTTTAACGGATTATATTTTCTGAAATGCTTAAGAAAGTATTCGTTTCCAACTTCCAGAGCAAGAGGAATATTTTCCTTTGTTGCTAGAACATGCAGGTCAATTACTTCACCATTTTGAGCACAAATTATTCCGATTGTTATATGATCAACAAAACCTTTTATATGAGGACAAATTTTATTGCTGATCAGCAACAACTTATTATCGTTGATACTATAAACGCCATTTTTAATTTTTTTTAATACTGAATATTTTTTAAGAAATAGCTTAAAAGCTTTATATTTTTTACATAGACTAGTTTTAAGATCAGACGATGCGGCAGCAATCATTCTCTGTTTCAGTTTATATTCTCTATAACCGTGATTATTAAAAAGAAAAATAATTAAGAAAACTATAAAAAAAGTTAGATATTTCATGGGGGAATTATACCATGAAACTCTTCAAAAAATAAATAAAAACAGATAAAAATTAATGATAAATACCAATATAGATGGGGTCACACGGAACTTTTTCGAAGTCTGAAATTCATGCTTCATGAAATGTTACTTTGACCCCTGCGTCAACTAGATTATTTCCATTAAACTTACTATAGAAATATATTACTACTGTAGCAGAAGTGGGTAACTCTCTAGATTTTGTTTATACTGTCCGACATAGATATAGTTTTGTTGGTAATAACCATCAAGAGTCAGCACAAACTTCAATGGGGAAGTGCCAGTACCATTAATGGTAAAATCTATTCCATCTTCTTCACCATCGACATAAAACTGAAAAGTTACACGATGTATTTCAGTTGTAATGGTATCACCTGATTCAAGATTAACACCTACTGGATTCACGATTTGTTCATCAGTATAGAAATGCCCCTGAAAAGTTTTTGGTGAACCATAACCACCGCCGCTCATCCTGAGATGCCACCCATTTGAATCTTTCCAGATGTAATAACCAAGATCGGTTCCTGGAATATAAGTAGGCTGCATGAAAGGATCAATATCAAAAATTACATCAAGTTCAATTCCATCAATGGGTATTGAAATGTAATCATTGAGAGTATTTTTCCATGTTGAAGGATGATTTGAAAACTGATCACTTCCTCTTTTATCCACAAGTACAAGTCCATGATTTGAATCAGTATCATCAACCCATCCCTGGACTATATCAGTAACATCAATTTCTTTACCAAAGCCGACTTCTTCTTCCGAGTCATTCAGATCATCCCAGATCTCAGGAGTATAGTCTTTGGTCATTTTGTATACTGCAAATTCTCTAAGGTAACCGACACTCCAGAGGACCTTTAAAAATGCTTTTTTTACTTTTGGTGAATTTTCCAATTCTGAAGATGGAAATTTAATCCATCCTCTTCCAAGATCTGGATGTGATTTTAATCCTGAGGTTGTAGAAGTAGGAATAATATATCCGCACCATGCTGAATCTTTTATGACATCTCCTCTATGAGTGATAGTAAGCAGTTGTTCAGGCTTTATATGTTTTTCGCGAAGATTATGACCAGTCCAGATTCGTTTTCTGGAGGTATAATTGCTTGACAGCCTGTAGTTTTCATCGACCATGACTTTTCGAACTCGAATAGCTTCTTCCTGTATTTTTCCAGTTCCGTGCATAGCCATATTATTGAGCATTTCCATCTTTTTTCTTGGTGTAGCAGTTCCGCCAATAAGACTTTCAATGTTTTTCTCCTGTGCAAAAAGCTGGAAACAAGAAAAAACAAACGTAGTAAGTAGTATTAATCTAATAACTCTCATATATATCTCCTGAAAATAAATAATTCTATTTTCCATTATCGGTAACATAATTTAAAAATTGAATTACCTTTTCTTATACTACAATACCAGAAATGGGACCAAAAAGTCTCACATGCAAAAAGATGACGACAAAACCCCTATATTGACTGTACGGTGCCAGTGTCTCTCGTGGGATTTCGTTCCCCAAATGAGACCTGGACACCGCGTCCCCCTGTCATGTTGCAATATACTTCTATATCAATTTTGGAGGAAACAACTAAGTTGGCGCAGGGGTCAAAGCAACTTTCACGAACTTGGATTTCAAGTTCACAAAAGTTCCATGTGACCCCATCTATATAGGTATTTTCTATAATTTATTATCCTTTTTTATTTTAATTTTACTTCTTGCCCTTCGTGGTTCAATTTTTTTGTATTTTATTGTGCGTTGCGGATGTCCAAAAAATTCAATGTGCTCTGTCGCAACATATAGTGTATAATATACAGAATAATCAAATCGGATGGACAGGGAGAATCAAAATGGAAGATAAAAAATATAAACTTATTAGATCCAGGTTTCTGCTACCTTTTTCTGAGGAAATAGGAACTGATACAAGAATTGAAGATGGCTATGTATTGACCTTTGAAACAAAAATTCTGGAAGCAGGAAAATATTCTGCTGAAAAAGGTGATGAAATACTGAATAAGTATAAAAATGATCTTCTGGTAGTTGGGGCTGAAAGATTACCACAATCAGGTAAGGATATTCCGCAATTAAGAGGTGTCACAATGCCTGGTTTTGTAAAAGCACATGGACATGATCATGAATCACCTCTTATTGGAATTGCAAAAGATGAGCCTCTGGCGGATTGGCTGGATCATGCGGTAAATCTTTTTACAGGATTTATGAATGAAAAAAATGAATTTCTTTGTAATAAACTTGGAATGTCACCAAATCTTGCTACATATTTAAAAGCTCGTGTTGATGATATTTATTATGGAATTACTTCATGTATGGTCCATCATTGTAATCATAACAAGTATAAAGTTGATGAAATATTTAAAGCCAACATGCAGGCTGGTACGAAAATGATTGTAGCCGTTGGTGGACAGGACAGGCATTATGATGAGAGAATTCTTGATAAACCTGGTGAAGCCGTTCGGCGTCTGGATGACTATCTTGAAAAATATGGTAATTCTGAACTTGTGAGAATAATACCAGGTCCAGATCAGTTTTTTTCAAACGGACCCGAACAATTGAAATCTCTTAAAAAATGGTCGCGTGATAACAAAACATTGATACACGTACATTCCTCTGAAGAACCTAGAACCACAGAATGGTTTAAAGAAACATACAAGATGACTCCAATTGAGTATGCAAAAAGTATCGATTTTCTTGATGAAAATACTATTGTAGCTCATCAGGTAAATAACACAGAAAATGATCTCAAAATTTTGAAGGAAACTGGAACAAAAGTAGTCCATAATCCGTTAGCTAATGCGATTTTAGGATCAGGAATGCCGCCTATTGTAAAAATGCTTGAGATGGGAATCCCAGTTGCGATTTCAACTGATGGTTCTGGAAGTGCTGATCATCAAAATATGATTTTAGCTGCAAAACTTGCATCTCAATATCAAAAAGCTGTAAATCAGGATGCAAGAGTGATGCCGGCACAGCAGGTTCTTGAAATGACAAATGTTATTCCTGCAAAATTTCTTGGTTATAAAACTGGACAGTTAAGAAAAGAATATGATGCTGACATTATATTTCTTGAAATGACAGATCCTCATCTAAGACCAACAAGGATTGATACTTTAGTTGAAAATCTTGTCTGGTGTGCAAATGGATCAGAAGTAACACATGTTATTGCAAATGGAAAAGTATTACTGAGAGATAGAAAATTTACAACACTTGACGCAGAAGACATTATGGAAAAGGTAGAATTGCTAGCATCGCTTATGATTCAACACAGAGAAACCGCTTCTGAAATTACTGGAACTGGAGCCAGAGATCAAAACCGGCGTTGAAAAGATAATAAAATTTTTAGCAATAAAAAAAGAGATTCATTCATGAATCTCTTTTTTCTATTATAATCCTGAGCTTAGCTCAGGATTATAGTATTTATTTTTTTTCGGCTTCTTTTAGACCCGCTTTTGCTTCGCGATCAAAAGGAGCAAATGTTAAAATTGATGTAAAAATTTTCTTAGCTTCGTTTTTATTTTTAAGTTTTAAATAAGACCAACCCACCATTTTTCGAAGAGCGTGATAAAGAGGTTTCTGTTTTAAAGCGACTTTATATTCTTTTATGGCAGTTTTATATTTCCCTGATTTAAATAATCCATAAGCCAGTCTACTTTGTGAAGTAGGATCAGATGGAAATACTTTCAAACCTGCCAGCGAAGCCTGAATCAAAGCTTTCCATTTCTTTCGCTTAATGAGATGAAATTGCATGTAATGGTATGGTTCTATAGATTGTTTCATTAATTTTGCAGCAGCTCTATAATTATTAATTGAACTTTCAAATTTTCCTCTCAATATGTCAAGATAAGCGATTCTCATTCTAATTGTATATTTATAAAGATTACCTT
>DAOVTB010000073.1 GCA_030633305.1 Candidatus Muiribacteriota bacterium | reverse complement strand
CATCGCTATCTGTATCCTCCCATGAAACGGTTTCCGTCTCTTTGACTACCGCCCGAACGGATAATTGGCGGATTGGAATTTCACCAACTGATATGTAAACGCCTCTTGGCGTACCAGATTAACACGGATAACACGAAAAGAAATGAAAGGAAAAATTAAATAAAAACAGGAAATAATTAATACTAAATATCAATATAGATGGGGTCACATGGAATTTTTGTGAACTTGAAATCCAAGTTCATGAAAGTTGCTTTGACCCCTGCGCCAGATAAGTTGTTTCCACCAAATATTGTATAGAAGTGTATTGTGACGCAGTTTATCTTCGATTTTTTAGAATCAACCATGTTGCAAATGAATAGAACAACATCGTAAGAATCAAAAAGAAACTGTTCTCAGCAAGAAGCTTGTAATTAAGCTTACTCTGCATGATTACTTTGATCAACTCATTGAACCATTTAAGTGGGAAAAAATAGTTTAAATATTTTAGTTTTCCCAGGATTTTTACTCCAGGAAGTATAATATCTGAAAAAAGAAGTTGCGGTATTAGAAAAACTGGAACCAGCATTACAGCCTGATCGCTGGATTTAGCAACCGCTGAAATAAACAATCCAAGAACTATACCTGAAAACATTCCAATAAGTGTGGCAAAAATCATCAGGAACAAACCTTTTATTTTCATGAATTTTAACATTGCAAAATAAAAAAGTCCTGTTTGAACGCATGTAACAAAAAACAAAACTGTATATTTAGAGAAAAGATACGGCGTTTCCTTTAGAAACTGGAATTTTTCAATAATAAAGATTTCTTTTTCCTTAACCAGTTCCCTGCAGCTTGTACTGGTTCCAATCCAGAGACCAGTCAAAGCCATCACAAAATAAAAAGTGTCTGACGGATTAATACTTCCCCATCTCCATCCAATTATTCCTCCAATAAAGGGAACCTGACCAATGAAAATAATCAAAGTAAATAAATCAGAAAAAAAATCAGAAAAAAGGATATTCATATATCTACGAGTCAAAATGTCATACTGGTGTTTATCCATTTACTTTTTCGTGAACCTCCTGAATCTATCAATTATTTCACTAGCTTTTTTTTCAGCAAGAATATCATATATCTTAGCAAATTCTTCAACACCAAAAAATCTTCGTGCTTCACCAGCTGGTCCATGAAAAACGATACTTCCTTCGCCCAGAATGATTACAGCATCAAAAAAATCTATACTTTCCATTATGTGTGTTGTTAATACAATCAGTTTTTTTTCTGAGAGTTTTTTAAGATGTCCCATTATACTTTTTTCACTCTTGGGATCCAGGCCAGATGTGGGCTCATCGAGAAACAGAACTTCTGGATCCCCTAGCAATGCTCTTCCTATATTTACTCTTTTTCTTTGACCCCCACTGAGTTTACTGACTTTTACCTTACGCTGTTTTATTAAACCCATTGTAGTAATAAGTTTGTCAACTTCCTTTCCGGCGGTTCGTTCATCAATTGCAGGATTGGTCATCATGTAAATATAGAGCAAATTGTCAAAAACACTCAAAGAAGAATAAATAATGTCATCCTGTGGTACATATCCTGCATATGCATCTCTGTCATACACTATTTCACCACTTGAAGGATTAATGAATCTGGATAGAAGTTTTAAAAAAGTGGTCTTTCCACAACCAGAATGACCAAGAAGCCCATAAAAGCCAGGATTTTGAAACTTGTAAACAAGATTTTTCAGAATTTTATGCCCACTTATGGAAAAAGACACATTCTTAGCTGTTATCATTGTTAAAATACCTTTTTATATTCTAAAATATCATATGTGTTGTCATAACGCATCAGGGCACATTGAATTTTTTTGAACATCAAAGAAAATTCAAGTCCTTCTGACACAATCTATATTACTATTTTGTATCAACTCTTACAACTTATCTAGCGCAGGGGTCAAAGCAACTTTCATGAACTTGGATTTCAAGTTCACAAAAGTTCCATGTGATCCCCGTCTATATTGTTATTTAGCATTAATTATTTTCCCTGTTGAATAGTTTTATGACTAAAATCAAAGGGTTTTACGATAATCCTGTACCTAACAGTTCTTTTGTTATCAATTGAGCCATATGGATCAGAACCCGCGCTGTCTTCTGCAGTAACTTCAAGAATATGATGTCCAGTTCTTGAAAACATTCTGGTAGGTAGGCTTCCCTGGAAGTAATCCCCTATATCTTTTAATTCCAGTTTTTTTGCAGGCAATCCATCATAAATATATTCAACACTCTTTAAATGTCCTCCAAGAACTTTTCCTGAATTAACATAATCAACATTATCTTCAACTCTGACTTTCATACGAAGCCGGGTATTTTGAAATATAGACACTTCGTATTCGCTTGTAGCAGTTGGAAGAATCTTGCTATTGTTCTTATACTTCATGTTGAATCCTGGTGTGTTTCCTTTATCTTCGCCAGGTAACCAGTGTTGAATTGTTTTTCCATTATCAAAATATACCCATACATTTGGCCGTTTGGTATCTATTATTTGAAGATTAAGTTCATTTGATTCATCAGCAGATTCAATATCACCAGTATCAAAAGTATATCCATCAAAATTAAACCCGGCTGTACAGTCACCAACATAGTTAATTGGAATCCTGAATTTGATATCTGAAAATTCGGTGAAAGAGAACATACTGTCTTCAGTATATGGTTTTTTTAGTCTTGAATATATTTTTGTCGCTTTGGGGCCAGGTATTGTTACAGCAAACGCTTCACCATCTCCGCTTATTCTCATCATTATCTGGACGTCATCTTTACAAAGCCAGGCGTTATTGTCTTTAACTGTGACTCTTGGCAGAACATATTCTTCACCACAAAATGCCTGTTCATTATCATCCTTTACCATGACTTTTAACGGCATTTCCTGGTCTTTCACAAAAACAGTCATTTTTTCAGAAGATACGGAGCTGAATATAGAATATTTTCCATCAGGTGAAAAAGAATAATCTACTTTTACCCAGACTTTATTCTTAAATTCTTCTTTTGGTGGTTCAGGATAAGTTGGAATTGGAAAATTAAAAGTAGAAATATCTCCATCATAATTTTTTATTACATTATCACCAGAAAACTGAGCATACCATGTACATTTGATAATAATATACTCCCCTTTTTCTGGAAATTTTATCCTGTATGAAAAACGTGATGTATTGGTATTTTCAAAGTAATTATCACCAATTGCATAATTTGCATTTACAACAGTTACAACAGGTTTTGAATCTTCAAAAATAACTGGCTGAGTAATAGTCTGTTTGCTCAAAACAGATTCAGAACCAGAATTATTTATAAAAGTAACTTTAACATCAAAACTTCCACCTTTTTTATAAATATGAAACGGAACCCCCTTATCATCAAGCCAGGAATCAAGTTTTCCATTTTTTTCCCACTCCGGGACATAAAATATTGTTTTTGCTTTACCCAGCGAATCCAGAAATACCTTTTTTTTCAGGTTTTCACTATTGAATTTGACTACTTTCCCGTCTCCCCAGTAAATCTTATAATCATCTGAAAAGGCAGAACTATAACACAAAAACAAAAATACCAAGCCAATTAGCATAACCTTTGTTAAATTCATCATCCCTCCTGTAAAATCATCCGATTCATGATTAAACCAGAATCAATTTTTTATCATATAACTTGCAAATACAATTTAATACTTTTTCAACATCCACATTAAGAATCTCAGATTTTTTTCTTGCGGTCAATACCTTATTTACTAAATTGACCATAATATTCAGTTCCAGTTCGTCATCAAATTCTATAACATGTGATTTTTCATTCTTTCTTTTTGAAGTCAATATAAAACAATGGCTGTTTTTTCTTCCTAAATACTTTACCGTTTCATGACTAAGATTAAGATATCTAACTCTACCATTAAGTTTAATCATGGAATCAATCCCAATTTTCACATTTTTGACATCTGAGTATACAATTTTATCTGAAGTTGTATTCTCATTGGATTTAAATTCAAATTTATCTCTGCATAACAAATGAAAATCAACTTGTAAAAGTTCTTTTGCAACTAAAATTTCTTTTGTTTTAATATCCAAAGTCATAATAAAATCTAGAAGATAGCCAGTCAGTTTTTTTAATCCCATTTTACTCCATGGAAGTTTTCTTGAAATCCAGAATTTGGTCAAGGATGTAAAAAAATCAGAGAAAGATCCAAATAATGAAGCTAGAAAAGAAATTGAATTTTTAAATTTCCCATCATTAAAGTAAATTTGGGCAATTCGTGATATTCTGTCAATCTCATAAATATCATTAAAATCCATTTCTTGTGTTGCAATGATCTGATATGGAGCTTTTTTTGAAAAAAACAGGTCCTCACAAGTTCTAATTTTTGTTCCGGAAAGTACCTTTAATCGCCCAATTTGAATAGTGTCCGCACCCATGGAATACACTTTGTCAACAGCTGAAAAAAAACTCTGTTTCGTTTCCCCGGGCAGCCCATTGATTAGATCCAGATGAAGATGTACAGGGGTCTTTTGTGATAGAGACATAAGATTTTTCTCAACTTTTTCTAAATCAGCTCCTCTATTTATTCTTCGTAGTACATCAATATTCATTGATTGTATCCCAATTTCAAACTGAATCTCATCTGGTTGTGACCTTTTCAGAATATCTATAAGATCATCTGTAATCAATTCAGGACGAATTTCAAACTGAAAACGTTTGTTTTGATTATTTTTAAGGATATATTCAATTATATTGCAGCATCTTTGGTTGTCAGCATTAAAAGTTCTGTCTATGAATCGAATACTTTTCACATCTGATTTAATTAAAAAATCGAGTTCTGCATAAACTCTTTCCAATGGAAAATTACGAACATTGCGTGAATTCGAACTGGAGCAATATGAACAATTCCAGCTACAGCCCCTTGAGGATTCATAAAAAATAAATGCTCGATTCTCCAGATTATATGTATTATTTAAAAAAGGTGATGGTAATAATGATAAATCAGAAAGTTCATATGGTAGCGTATCATTTTTTATACTCGAATCAAATACGCTTGAATTTTGACAGCCTGAAGTAATAAAATCATAGAAAGGGATTTCACCTTCACCACAAATCATATAATCAAAAATATCTGAATATCTTTTTGAATCAAATGATACTTCTGGCCCACCGGCTACAATTGTGATTTTTTTTTGACAATTTCGAACTATTTCAATTATCTCTCGATAAAAATCAACATTCCAGAGATAAACAGAAATCGCCAGTATATCTGGAGAAAAATTGATAATATCATAGGCAATGGTTTCAGGACTGGATTGTAATTCCCTCTCAATAAAACAAGTTTTAAGCTCTGGAACTTTCTTCTTGAGATATGCTAACAGATATGGAACAGCCAGCGAAGAATGAGTGAATTTAGTATTTATATTTAGAAAAAGAATTTTTTTATTCATAACCACCATATTTCAATAACCCATTCCCCCATGTTCCTACCCAGACATTCCCAGAAAAATCAAGTTTAATTGAAGTAATACCAAAACCATTTGAAGATGTCTCATTTAACTCCATAACCTGCCAACTCTCACCTTCAAGTTTACCTACAATCCCATTGCCAAAACCTGCCCAAACATTACCAAAAAAATCTAATCCAAGAATCTCAACATCATCATGCGGCAGATTATTTTTATGCTGATGATTATAGGTTTTTATTATTTTCCCAGTCTGGGTATCTAACACAACAATTCCGCCTCCCCAGGTACCAACCCACAGAGTATCGCCTTTTTCAATCATAGTCATAATATGATTAGAGTATAAGCCGTTATTTATGTCAAATATAGACCAGTAACCCTCATTTTTCAAGCGCACCAGTCCGCCTTCCCATGAACCAAGCCACTTCGTATTGTGACTGTCAATGTGTATCTTATAAACTGGTCCTTTCAATCCGAAATTAGATCCATAAACACGAGTTACTCTTCCATTCTTCCAGGTAAACACACCCTTTTTCCAACTGCCAAGCCATTTTGTACCAGTATAGTCTACTGTAATTGACGTTATTCTTTCATCGGGAAGCCCAGATTTTTTATCATAATTAATGATCTTGCCATCTTTAAGTCTTGAAACCCCTTCAAAACTACCTATCCAGACTACATCATTTTCAAATGCAATAGAATAGACATAATTGCTGGCCAGCCCATCCCGGGTAGTATGGAATTTCCAAACATCCTTTTCTTCGTGCTTCACTCCAACACCACTTCCCCATGTTGCTACCCAGATCTTTTTATCAGAGGAAAGTTCTATTGCGCGTATCTGATCTTTTGGAAGACTTTTTACATAATCATCCTCAACCTCGCCCGTAAGATTTGATGATTTTAATTCATTTTCATCTTTAAACTGAGTATCAAAAGTTGATCCATCATCTATTTTTGTAGAAATTGAAGAGCCTTTAATTCCAAATGGAGTACCCCATGGTGATATAAGTGCTTTTCTCTCCAGCATCCTCTTCTTAATAAGTTCTTCCAATTCTGAAGGATAATGCCCCTCTTTTTCATGAAACTTTTCAAGAGCTTCGATAATCCTATCTGATTTTTCACCAGCAAGTTGACGTTTAAATTCTGAATCTTCAATGTTTGTAAAACAATACGATACTATAGTCCCATCAGTCATCTGCGTCTTAATAAAACCATCTTCAATATAATACTTAAAATCCCATGGTCCTAGCAGTTTTTCAAACATTTTCCCGAGTTGACTAATATAGTCAGGCCATACTCCATTTTCTTTGTAATATTTATAGATCTCAACCGCAATGGCTTTCATTTCGCGCAAAGCTCTTTGTTTCATTTTTTCAGTAACAGTCGAAGTTATTGCACGGTATTGTTTTTTATATACCCTTCCGTTCGGAAGACGAGTATAAACAAAAGCCTCATTCATTGTATATTTAGATCCAAATGGACTCGTCGGAAGATTTCCCCGATTGTGGCCTACTGTCTGTTTCAATTCTGATGGAAATTTCCCTTTAGTCGCATAATAAAGATTTACAGACTGGACTAAACCAGCAAGTTCCTCTTTGCTTTTCACTACTTTGGTTTCATGATAGAAATAAAAATAAGAATATATAGCAATGCCAACAAGAACCGCGATAATCATTACAATTATCAGCAATTCTAATATAGAATAACCTTTTCTATCAGTCATAATCTAAGTATACCATAACCCGCCTATTGTATTAGCTAATCTTGAAATTTTCTGCGTCATCTCAAGCTTCACTCATAAAATAAGCAGGTTTGGAATAATCATAAAAAAAAAGATGCGCCAAGTAGTGACAGAATGGTTTTATTTCGAACAATGTTATATCAATACATGGATCGTTTATCATGCTATACAGAACTATACCAGATTAGTACATTATTAACTAAATCTGCGAAAATCCAAAGTCAAATTCATCTCTATTTTGTTTAATGAATTTTGCAATTTGATCACAATTTTTCTGGAATTCGAGAATTTCATCAATCTTTTCAACTGTAAAAAAAGGCTCGTTGATATGTTTCTTAGCTAAAACAGCTTTACGGGGTACAAGAATAAAGTTACAGGTGACTATTCGGGATCGATTTATGGTGGGTATTATTTTTTTGTGATGATTCACAAGAACCCCCGGCCTTGCCATCAAAACCCAGTCATAGATAGAAGCTACAACTGAAAGTAAAGAAATAGACTGGGAACAGTAATCAAAATCATCAATTGTGAAAACAACCCATGGTACAGGATACATCCCCTGAATATTACGATCGATATGCCCGCCACAGCTTTCCAGAGTTATCAAACCTTTCAAACGATTAATACTGTCAACTAGCTCTATTACCGTTTCCTCAATAGTATTTCTAGCCATTTTTTTTATGATATCCTGAGTTTTCTTACAAAGCTCACTATTCATGTACCTATTGTAGCATACACTTTTGAATACAGAAAGCGAATTTTTGGCTAAAGATGTGCCAGGTAGTGACATAATGACTGGCTTCCGATCAAAGTTATGTCAATACCAGGCATACCCTCGGGGCACAGGCAGGTACTGGCGATAGTTAATTTTGCTCTTATTGATACACACCACGCCTGAAAGGGCTATGGCGACACTTCCAAAACTTGATTTGAATAATGAACATAGATTAACGAATGTCGATTGAAGAAGTTCATAATACGATTCTGTGGCAAGTGCAACATTCCCTATCACGATGCGAAGCCGTGATTCTCTTCTGGGTGTTTCGATTGGATATTGGTATGCGATGCGGTGTCCAGGTCTCATTTGGAGAACGAAATCCAACGAGAGACCTGGCACCGTACAGTGCATATGTGGATTAAGTATTTGTTTTTGATATTTTTCTTTTTAAACCAATTTATGCCTAGGTGTACTATTTAGTACACCGCAGGTATCAATTGGCGTCTTTCCTTGTTTTTCTCTGTACTGTTCCCACAATCCTGGATTCTCAATGAAATGAATATTGGATTTTTCAAGACAATTTCTGCTGAGGTGTACTTTTACGTACTCCGAAAGCAGAAATTGGCGAAGCAAAAATTCAATAGTCGTTCATTGAGGATTCAGGATGGTGGGCAGTACTGGGATCGAACCAGCGACTTCCACGATGTCAACGTGGCACTCTAGCCATCTGAGCTAACCGCCCACACTTAGTTGAAGAAATTCAACCAACATCAATATATAATTTATTATACTATCTTGTCAATAGTGGGTTAAATATTTTTTTAAACTCTTCTCTCTGCGTTCTCAGCGCTCTCTGCGCGAAGTCATTTTATCTTTCAAATGCGAATCAAGAAAAGTCTTCAAAGCAGCAGTATATTCTTTTTCACTGATATGCAAACCTTCATTATGCCCACCTTTTAATTGAAAAAACGTTTTTTTCCCATTATATGATTCGTATAATTTCTTTCCGTGTGAAAATGGAATAACCTCATCATCTGGACTGTGCACAAAGAAAATTGGGCATGAAATACTCTTTAAATTGTCAATTGTAGGATACTTTATTCTAGTAAGAAGATCGACCGGCAGGAAAGGATAAATCTTTCTAGCAACATCAGCAACTGACGTGAACGTTGATTCAAGGATGTAAACAGGTGGATTTTTTTCTGTAACAACCTTCGTTGCAATTCCACCACCAAGGGAACGAGCTTGAAATATGATTTTATCTTCAGAACATTTTTTTTCATTTATCAAATAATCATAAGCTGCTCTCGTATCAGAATATGTTCCTTCTTCTGTAGGAGTACCTTCACTTTTTCCATAACCTTGATAATCAAAAATCAAAAAATTATATCCAAGATCATGCATTATTTTCAAAGTTTTTAGCCTGTGTGAAATGTTTCCTGCATTGCCGTGACAAAAAAGGATAGTATAATCACCTGGAACAGCAGGAACATACCATCCACATATTTTTACATCATTTTTTGATTTAAAAAAAACTTCTTCGAATTTAATACCAATATCTGCAGGAGTACCTATGTATTTTTTACTTGGTGCATAGACAAATTTCCCCTGAAAAAAATAAAGCATACCTGATATTAAGATAAGTGATCCAATAACGAGTTTAACAATATAAAATACCATTTTCTGGACCATGTGATAGTTAATTTAACTATTTCCCAGTACTTTTTCTCGGACTTTTAACCCAGACTGCATAGTTATGACCGACAAGAGCAATATCCCATTCATAGCCGGGGCCCCAGTCGCCATAACCGATTCGTACAGCAAGTTTATCATCAATAATAGCGCCATATTTACCGGAATCTGCAACCATTATCTTAACCTTGCTTTTTGAATTTATCTTTAACTTCTTTCTGAGTAAAATCAAGGGTTTGATTTCCTTACCATGATTCCAATCAAAATAATGGGTCCAATATACACATGGTATTCCTGGATGGGTCAAAATATATGCATAACCCTCCATAATTCTGTCTGAAGGGAACGGCCAGTGATTCTGTCCGCCACCAGGGCTTGGTCCCGTATCATGATTGTCAAGAAAAGTGAATGCGGCTTCTGACCACCAGCCAATCAGTCCAACTGGTTTCCCTTTGCTGTCTTTCAATCTCCAGTATTCTCTGTCTCGAACTGCTTTCTGCAAAACACCTTTTGTTGTAAAATCAAATGTTCCACAACTTGCATTAGTACTGTCGATCCAGTCACAAATTCGTTGTCTATGCGGATCAGGATTATTTAGATCCAGATTATCCCAGAACTCACCCACAGCGCAATAAGGCGAAGTAGCTTTGTTGTACATTTCTACATACTTACCATCATATCCCTTAATAAAATCATATCTCCAGCCATCATATCCTATATCAGATTTAAGCCATTTCATCCATTTTATGATACTTTTCTGAACATATTCCTTTGTGTGGTCTATATCTCTAGCAGCACTATACCTGATTCCAGTGTCTTTATTCCCTTTAGCCCATGGCCATTCATCATCACCGCAGACAGAATCCGGTCCCCATTCAGGATCTTTAAAATCCGCCCACTCCTTAGTTCCAACACGATGATTTATAACAATGTCTGCAAGAACCTTTACTCCGGCCTTATGGAAAGCAGCAATCGCTGCCTTTAATTCATCCGTATTTCCATAAAGTGACACTTGATTGAATAACCTGTTTGGAAGATAACCCTCATCACTTGCAGCCTGCGAAGACGGAGGAAACCAGATAAATGAAAAACCACTTTTACCTATTTCACTAGCTTTGGCCTGAAGAATTTTCCACCAGGAATTAGATTTATGAGATTCCCAGTGAAATCCCTGAAGCATTACTGCCGAGTTCTTATCTTCAAATAATCTTGCATCTACAACTGAAGAAGTTAAAACTATTACCAGAAACAATACTAACAGCATTTTAAACTTTACTGACATGGTTCCTCCAAAATTTATGACAAAGTATTATTAATACATTATAACAAATTTTATAAATTTGCATAGTGTATTAATAAATAATATGTGTTGCGATGTCCAAGTCTCAATTTGAGAAGCGAGTCCAACGAGAGACATTGGCACCGTACAGTCATTTTATAAATTTGCATAGCATATTGATAAAAAAAGAAATATAAGATCTCGCGCAAAAGCACAAAAAAAGAAGATTCTCGCGCAGAGGGGTAATAAAATTGTATCGTGACTACCAATACCCCTTAAATCGCAAATACTCGTCACTTACCTCAAGTGGCTCAAGTAGAAGCCTGATCTTTTTGAGCAGCAATCGTGTATCGGAAGGATTGGTTAAATAATCATCTGCCCCTGCTTCTATCCCTCTTTTTCTGTTAGCAAGTTCAGGGGCGATATAAATAATCTTGATATCCGAATTTATTTCATTTTTAATCTGTTCAACTGCTTCAAGACCAGAGATATTTTCCAGATAATGTTTTATAACAACGAGTTTGATTCTTTCATATTTAAGGATCTTCAATGCTTTTATCCAACGTCTTGCCGTAAAAACCCAGTATCCGCTTCGATGGAGAGTTTTTTTGAGTTTCATAAGCACTGGCCTGGATGGTTCAATTACGAGGATGTTTGTTGTATTTCCTATTGAGTTTAATAAAAAAACAAGTGTACACAACAGTATCAATAATTTTATTTTTTTTATCATAGATAGTTCAATCTTTTCTTATTTACCTCTGCGTCCTCAGCGTTCTCTGCGCGAGAATCTTCTCTCTTCCCTTACAGCATATGCGGAAAATAATAAGTAAAAGCAAAAGTATAAGAAAAACCTTCACCATCAATAACTTCCCTGGTTATTGCATTATTAATCAGATTCGGAGCAATATCCAGTTCAGCTTCCGCAGAACGGTATGCAATTTCACCAGAAATAGAAAAATTTGGATTAGTAAAAAATTCAATTCCAGCAACAGTAACAAATCCCCAGTTACCTTCAGAAACATCAAAATCTGCCCAATCCTGAGTTCCCCCAAGAGCATTGGCATCAGCAGGATTCACAGCAGAATAATTTGTATTTCGTCTGTATTTATAACTGAAATCCATATAAGTTGCTCCAACACCAAGATAAGGTATAATTCTAGGATTATCTGATTCTGCAAAATGATAATTCAAAAGCAGATTGAAAGGCTTTATATCAAGAGTAAAAGTTCCCTTACCAAATTCTCTGAAATCCAGATCTCCAGGATTACCAAGTTGATAACCAGTATTTGCAGTAACCTTGTATACATCATCATGTTGATAATGCTGATATTTAGCTAAAATAGACCAGTTTTTTCTTACAAAAAATCTTACATGTCCGCCTATTATTGATTCGCTGTCTGTATATAGATTGGTACCACCCATCATGTCCGGTTCATAAAATCCAACATTTGCACCAACACCAAATCTTTCGTGAAGATCAAGGCTGTAAATATTACTTGCAAAGAATAAAATAATTAAAATTGATAAAATCCCTTTGATTTTCATAAAACCTCCGTGTAATTAAAAAATTCAGTGGAAGTTTACCACATAATCTACACTTGTCAACGACATAAAGAAAAACATATATTTATTGTTTACTTCATTTTCCTTCGTGTTCTTCGTGGTAATTATTTTTATTATTTTTTAAAATGAAGAATCTGGATGCAGATCGATTTTTCGCTGTATGATTTTGGTCTCGCCATTCAACTTATAGATAGCTTCAAGAATAATTGGAGTGATTTTTTTAACATCTAAAATCAAAAGTTTTCCTTTTTTATCAGAGTCAATCATGATTTTTTGTGATTTATCTCTCCAATCCGCAATCTTAACTTTCCATTCAGTATTATCTGTTACATCCGAGGTACTGCCATCAGTAAATTCTGCAATCAATTTATATTCTGGAAAAAGTTTGCTTCGAAGTAGTTTTGGTCCTTTAATAGAAATAGAACTAAGTTTTTTTTGTAATATTTTCACTTTCTTGTATGCCGTTTTATAGAAGCCGTTCTGTTCATAAGTAGCTGAAATCTCTACTTCTTTATCTACTGCTTTTTTCTTTGATAATTTTGATGTAGCAAAAAATCCCTTAACGGTGGAATAAAACGATCCACTGCGATTGTTAACATCCCAATGAGCTTTGTTGGTCACATCCTTTTTTTCACCATTATTGTATTCTACAATGCACTTGAATTCACCAGCAGAACCACCAAGAATATTCCACGGACCTGTTATTTCAAGATCTCTAAGTCCCTTATAATATTCAACTTTAAGACTCACATTTCTAGCATCAATCAAAAATATATACCACGGAGTCAACTTGGTTCCTTCAATAATTGCATCTTTACTATGTGGATTTTCAACAAGGATTTCCTGTTCCGTAGATCTCCATGGATTCCCACGTGCTACTTTAACAACGCCTGATTTCCGAGTTTTTATTTCCGCTTTCAAAGCATAGTAATTTTCTCCAGTAGATCTAATTCTAAGGAAATCTTCATCAGTTGGTACCATAATCATGAAAACACGGTCTCCCCAGATCCAGTTTACCGCTTCACCATTTTTTAACGTCTGAATATCCTGACCAAAAATTACATTAACAGAACTAAAAACCATAATTACGATCAAAATCTTCAGAATTTTCATGATTTTCCTCCAGAGATAAGCTAAATTACTACTTCATTAAAATTCTATCACAGAGAGCACAGAGATAAAAGAAGAAAAAAAAAAGGTATATCTCTCATGAAGAAGAGATGATATAAAATTGCTTATTATATTTCCAGACGATATAATAAAACCATATAAAAAATTGGAGATATTATGAACAAATCTATTTCAATAGTATTATTTCTTTTAATCACTTTTTTGAGTTTTCCAGTTTTAAATTCAGCATCAATTCCACCAGAACCAAAACAGTCTTCCGCACAAGATTATGTCAGTATCGAAGTAAAAAACATGGATATGGCCAATGTTTTTACAATGATAGGTAAATATACGGGTGCAAATATTGTATGTCATAAATCCGTAAGGGGCAAAGTAACGCTTAAAATGAAGGATATTTATTTTGAAAAAGCAATAGAACTTGTCTGTAAAACGAATAACCTAAGCTATAGGAAAATTGGAAATACCTTTGTTATAGCTCCTCCAAAAGAATTGGAAGATGCTTTTGATGTTGGATTCAACAGGGTATTCAAATTGCAGTTTGCTACAGCATTTAACGTCGCCAGTATAATAAAAGGTATTTTTAAAAGACCGGATGCAAAAGCTTTTGTTTCAATCGATAAACGGAATAATACCATCATAGTATCTGGTTCCAACGAAACAATTTATGCGATTGAAAAACTTATCCAAAACCTCGATGTACCAATTCATATGGTTAAAATTTCTCTTGCAATGAATCAAATTAAAGCAAAGGGAAAAGAAAATATAATATTCAAAACAGATGTCCTTACTTATTCAGGAAAAGGCATACGGATAAAAAGCGGAAATAAACAGAAAATTAAAAAATCCGATAAAAAAGACATCTACAATGAAAGTGAAAGTGGTTATAGATTCAGGATAAATTGTACAGTAAATGATGACGGATTCATATCTATTGATATGGATGGCGAACTTTCAGTCACTGAAATCACTCCAGGTGGTCCTATAAATTTTTACAAAGAAATTACAAATTCTTTTTCGGCTAAAAATGGAAAAAAAATCTCTCTTTGCAGTTTCTACGATAAAGCACTTGATTCAACTTTCACTTTAACTGTAAAAACTGAAATTGTAATAGAAAAATAGAAAAATAAAAAAAATGATTTGACAATAGGCTGGCTTGTAGTTAAAATACTTAAGCTAAATGACAGTTCTTTGGCACTCCGTCGGGGTATGGCGCAGCTTGGCTAGCGCGCTGGTTTTGGGAACCAGAGGCCGTAGGTTCGAATCCTGCTACCCCGACCAACTAACTTTATAACACATGCGGGAGTAGCTCAACTGGTAGAGCTCTACCCTTCCAAGGTAGATGTCGCGAGTTCGAATCTCGTCTCCCGCTTATTTTTTTGTGTGCGCCAGTAGCTCAGTTGGATAGAGCATCGGCCTTCTAAGCCGAGGGTCTGGGGTTCGAATCCCTACTGGCGTGCCATATTAAATTAAATTTAAGTTTGTGTTGTGGTGGGTATAGCTCAGTTGGTTAGAGCATCGGGTTGTGGTCCCGAGGGTCGAGGGTTCGAATCCCTTTACTCACCCCACAATATATTTAAAATACAGGAATCTCAAATGAGGTTCCTTTTTTATTTCCCTAATCTTTTAATTATCCATTATATTCGTTATTTACAGCTTCATTCTCAATACCTAAATAATTTTCTATTTCCTGTTCAAGATACTTCACATCGTTTGAATTATACGCTCCTCTCATTATACGTTTATGTTCAGAATTAACAATCAGCCATAATTCATAAGTAACACTGGTTCCAGAATCTGAGCGACTAACTATTTCTTTACAATACAGTTGCTCGATTTCTCTTGCATCCAGTTCTATTTCACCAAACCACGGAAGAGGCTTATGTACAGTTTTCAATTTATATCTGTTTACATTAATCACAGTTCGATTTACAAAAACACACAGAGTAAAATAAGTCAGTACAACGCCTACTAAACCATGAATTGTACCGCAGACAGCCATTAACCAGATTTTTTTAGTAATAGCTATATAAAACCATACAATCATAAAACCATCCCAGATAGTACAGAAAAAAAGCAGAACAAATCCTACCAGCGAAAACCATCTAACTTCAAGATTTAAGTCTCCACCTCTACTGTTAATGCTAATCCTCTTAGACATAGCATACCTTCTATCATTTACTACATCATCGTCCGTATTTTTTATAGTAATCACATTAGAACACTGAGGACAGATACCCATCATCTTATCAATATTGATATCATCTCTTGCAAGTTTACGCCCACAATCTGAACATGTTACTTTCATATTTCATCTCCTCAGAATCAACCTTTAATTTTATCTTCATACATCTTCGAAATTTTCAAATTCCCTACTTTTTTATGAGCTATCTCCAGCATTTTCCAGCAAACTTTCTGTTCAGGTTCAAATTCCAATGATTTTTCAAAACTTAGAATCGCTTCATAGTATTTCTTCAGATTCATAAGGGCCGTTCCTCGGTTAAACCATATGAAACTATCTCCATCAGACTTCTTCAATGCATTATCCAGAAAATTCAATGCACTGGCAAAATCTTTTTTTTGAAACTTTATCTCAGCAAGCTCGTGCCATGAAGAAGTGTGATCAGGATTAAACTTTAATGCCTCTAAAAAACAAATTTCAGCCTCTTTGACTTTTTTCTTTTCCATTAAACAGGCCCCTTTCCAGTAATGTGCTTCAGGATCTTCCCATTCCAGTTCCAAAACATCTTCAAAACATTCAATAGCTTCACCATATGCATGTATTTGAAATAAGCACAGCCCTTTCAAATAATGAGGGGTATTGTAATCCCATTTTAATTTAATTGCTTCCTCAAAATTACTAATCGCATCAACATATTTTCCGAGGTTCATCTTTGCTACACCTTTTGCTTTCCAGGCAAACTCATAATCCCGCTTGTAATAAATAACCTGATTAAGAGTACGCAAAGCATCTTCATTCCGATTCATTGAAATAAGCACAAGTCCTTTCATATACCATCCCAGAAAATCATCTGGAATTTTTTTTGTATAATCTTCAAAATATGCTTCTGATTTAATATAATCTTTTATCCTTTTGTGACACAAACCTATATTATACAAAGCCTCGCTGTTCTCAGGCTCATATTTGAAAATCTCTGAATAACTATTTATGGCTTTTTCATATTCCGTTCGATCAAAAAATATATTTCCAATACATAACCAGGACCAGATATGTTCTGGATCATGTTTTACAGCTTCTTCAAAACTCTTAAATGCAATATCTAATAGGTCTTTTTCATATTCGATAACACCCTTTTCATAGTGAGCATCAGAATATTCAGATTTAATGCTTACAGCTTTTGTAAATAATTCCAATGCTTCGTCAAAATTATCAAAAAGCTTTTCCACTTTTCCAAGTCCAAAAAGTGCTTCAGGCGCATTAGAATCTATCTCTAGTGCCTTTTCAAAATATTCCCTGGCTTTTGTATATTTCTTTTCACCAAGTAAAGCAGTTCCTTTTATAATCCAGCAATATACTTCTTTATCAAAATCTGGATTACTGTTAATGTAATCTTCAAGTGCGCCAGCACTGTCACCTCTAAGAGCCTTGTTCAGTCCTTTTTCAAAAGTTTTTTCCGAAAAGTCCTGCTTTAGTTTGTTTTTTATTTCTTCCAGTTCTGGATTTAATTTTTTTTTGGTAGATTTACTCATATATCTTTATTATAGCATATCCTTTTTTGTTTTACTTATCTCTATATTCTATGTTATTAGTATTATGTGAAAAATTCGTCAAATACAATTTTCAATCTGATCCGCTTCTTAATGTTCGCATTATTCATTTTTACAATTGTTCTTTTGGGTGTTTTTGTTTATCAAGATTCAAGCTGTTCTACAGCACCATTTCTGGTACTTGTTTTATTCTTTATGGGTTTCATTCTGATTCTATTTAATGAACTCTTTAAAAATAATTGAAACTTACCTTCTTATCATTTTCTCCCATATCTTCCATTTCATTGGTTAAATCCTTTAATTTAAGCCTTGACAGTCTTTTTAAGGTTTTGATATAATCCAATCTGCGCGCACTCGTGGCTCAATTGGATAGAGCACCGGACTACGAATCCGGGGGTTACAGGTTCGAGTCCTGTCGAGTGCGCCACTATATCAACGCTTTTTAAATATTACTAAATTATGATATTCTAACTTTGGGTGCTACTCTGGGTGGTATTTTAAAAATAAAATTCAAAAAACTATACACCTAATTTAAAAACTTCAATTGTAATCCAGTTTCTTTTTCTATTGTACCATAAGCTTCATTGATGATATCTTTCTATTATGTTTATAAAAATCAATACTCAGAAGAATAAAAATGGCAAGTTAAGGAAATACCTGTCTATT
>DAOVTB010000003.1 GCA_030633305.1 Candidatus Muiribacteriota bacterium | reverse complement strand
ATCTATATTAGTATTTGATATTAATATTTTTCTTCGTGCCCTCTGTGGTTAATTTTTGTTTTTTAGATTCCAGTCATTTCTTTCCAGTTTGGACCTTCTTTTACATCGACTTTAAGTGGTACATTAAGACTGTAATCAACATTTTCCATCATACTTCGTATTTTAGGAATAATCTCATCACAACTGGACAATGGCATCTCAAACATAAGTTCATCATGGACCTGAAGTATCATCCGCGTCTTGTATTCAGGATGATCATTAAGAAAATCATAAACTCTGATCATGGCATTTTTAATTATATCAGCAGCACTTCCCTGCACAGGAGTGTTGACTGCAACCCGTTCACCATGTTTTCTGATATTTGCGTTTTTACTGGTTAACTCTGGAACCATCCTTTTCCTACCGCTTATAGTTCTGACATATCCCTTATCTTTTCCATACTCGATCATACTTTCTGTATATTGTCTAATAGCAGGATATTTTTCCATATAACTTTCTATAAAATTCTTAGCGTCGAACATTGATATACCAAGTTCCCTTGCCAAGCCAAACGGAGTTTGCCCGTATAGCACTCCAAAATTAACTGTTTTAGCAATTCTTCTCATGTATTTTTCAACATTTTCCGTTTCAAATAACGTTGCCGCTGTAAGTGAATGAATATCTTTATTATTTTTAAATGCCTCTATGAAAACTTCACTGTTTGAAAGATGGGCAAAAATTCTCAATTCAATCTGGGAATAATCAAACGAAACCAGTTTAAATTCTTGAGGTGCTATAAATCCTTTCCTTATCATCGCCCCTTCATTATCACGAACAGGAATATTCTGAAGATTTGGATTACTGGAAGATAATCTGCCTGTCGCTGCAATTGTCTGGTTAAAACTTGTGTGTATTCGGTCAGTCGTTGAATTAGCCAGTTTCTGGAGAGGCTTGATATAAGTATTAATTAATTTTGCATAGGTCCGATATTTGAGTAACTGTTCAGCAATCTCGTGGTCAGCTTTCAACACTTCAAGAACATGTGAATCAGTAGAATAACCAGTTTTTATTTTTTTAACAGGCGGAATATTCATTTTTTCAAATAGAATTACAGAAAGTTGTTTCGGCGAATCCAGATTAAATTCTTCACCTGCAATTTCAAATACTTTTTGCTTTAGGTCTTCAAGAATATCATGGTAATCATTTTCAAGATGTTTAAAAAATACCTTATCGATCTTAATTCCATTCGTTTCCATCTCAATAATCGGTAATATAAGCTTCAACTCCATATCTTGATAAAGCTCCATCAGGTCTTCATCCTTCAACATCTTTCTAAACTGATTATATAGATTGAAGGTTATGAAAACATCTTCACTACAGTATTTGGCAACCTTTTTAACTTCAACTGTGGTAAGATCCTGATGCACTTTTTTTCCTTCTGTACTTTTCAGGAGATCTTTATAAGATATTTTTTCAAAAGAAAACATTTCAAGGGCAAGTCGATCAAGTGAATGCCTGCGTTTATCCGGCCAAAGAAGATAGGAAGCTATCATAGTGTCATTGATATCCATAGAATCAAGTTTTAATCCATATTTTACCAATACCATCAGATCATATTTTATATTATGTCCTATTACACACTTATCTCTGCAAGCTTCCTGAAGATATTCAACAATCTTTTCCCAATCATCTCCAGTTTCTTTAACTGGAGTAGAAAAAAGATCCATTTGTACCGGTTCACTGACTGACTTATGAATGTAAAATACTTCTTCTGGTTTAAAAGCAAAGCCAATTCCAAGTAATTCTGCGTCAAAAGGATTAACGCTTTGCGTTTCAGTATCTATACAAATATTTTTCTCATATTTATTTTTTTTCAATACTGAAATAAGTTCATCGACATTATCAATAATATTATGTGTATATTCACCTAGATTTTTAGATTCCGGAGTTATGTTCAATTCCTCCATCATAGAATAGAATTCAAGCTCTGAAAACACTTTTCCCTTTGATTGAAAATCCATAATATTGAATAAAGTTTCTTCAGCAGAAATATTTATCTCAAGATCTATTTTAATAGTCGCAAGTTGACGGCTTAAAAATGCCATATCCCTGTCTTTTTCAAGTAGTTCCTTTTTAGGTGCATCAGTTAAATCTTTATACAATTCATCAATAGTAATATATTTTGAAAGTATCTTCATCGCGGTTTTTTCGCCAATCCCTTTAACTCCAGGTATATTATCTGAAGTATCTCCCATGAGTCCTTTTAAATCAGTAATATTTACAGGCTCAAGCACCCCGTATTCTTCTTTAAAAAGATTCATATTATATCTTTTAAACTCACTTAATCCTTTTTTGCAGATTATGATTTCTACTTTTTCAGTGATAAGCTGTAAAAGATCTTTATCTCCTGTTACAACAATTACTTCTGAATCAATTCCAAATAATTTACAATAAGATCCTATAATATCATCAGCTTCAAAACCCGGCATTTCTATCTGTTTTATACCAAGTTCTGTTATAGTATCTTTCAATAAAGGTAATTGCTCCAGAAGATCAGTAGGTGTTGGTTTTCGCTGCATCTTATATTCTGGAAATATCTCAGATCGAAATGTCTTTCTAGAAACATCAAACATAATACAAAGATTCGTAGGCTGAAATTCCTGAATTGCCTTAATCAACATGCGGATAAATCCAAAAGCAATTGTCGTATTAACACCTTTTGAATTAAAAAGCGGACGTCTCATTAATGCATAAAAAGCTCTATATGCCAGAGAATTTCCATCAATTAGTAAATGTCTTGGTAATGTTTTATTATTTTCCATTTTTTTTCACCTTATCTTTTTCGTGGAATACTTCAGCCTGAAAAGAATATAGTTCTGTACCTTTATTCTTATAAGTATCTGATGGTAAACCTGCTTTTTGACATAACTGTTCAAGGTAAGTCTTTTTATCCCAGTTTAATTCAACAGGTACCTGCGGCAGAAAAACAGCACGTCTAAATCCATATTTTAAAAGCACACCATCCCTTCCAACTTTAATATCCTTATATTTAACAGGTTTCATTGGAGTAAGTGCAGAGATTTCGATCTTTATCTTATCAATTTCTTCTTTCTTAACAGCAGGAAATCGTGGATCACGGCATGAAGCACTGTAAGCATTTTGAATAACACTTTTATAAAGTTCACAAGATGGAACAATATGCCCTATACAACCACGCAGTCGACCGTTAATTTTCAATGTAACAAATGCGCCTCGAAATTCCTTTAAAGACGGATAAGGCGGTTCTTCGATTTTTACTTTTTCTGCTTTTCCATATTTAATCAAAGTTTTTCTTGCAAGTTTTAACAAATAATCCTTTTCAGAAAGTGTAAGAAATTCTTTCTTGAAACTGGCCATTGCTGCATAACCAACTACTCGTGATGAATCTCTTCGTCCACCCGAAGCACTCGTATCATATTTCAGCAGTACAGGTTTTTCATAACCCCACATTTTAGCATATTCTAAACCGACCAGAACGCCCTGACAACCACAAGCTTCATTTTTACCTGTCATAAAATTTACTTCCAGTTTCTTAGTATCCATATCCTGAATAAGTCTCAATGTTTCTTCATCAATGATCCGTGTTGCATTAAGATCATGAAAATGAGAAAGATCAGTGGATATTACTATCAAACATTTTCTTTCACGAAATATTTTGAATAATGAATCAGCAAATGATTTGGCATCTTCAAGAGATAATCCACCGGCAAGCACAGGAATCAGCCGAAACTCTCCAAGCACTGACTGTAAAAATGGAATTTGAACTTCAACGCTATGCTCTCCCTTTTCATATTTATCTTCTGAAACAACTAATGAATTATCTTTCATAAGTTTAGTAACCATTTTTTTTGCAATTGGAACTTTCCCAAGTGGAGTGTCATAATAATCTCCATCAAAAATACTGAAACCTTTAAATCTATGCCTGTGAGATGGACCAATTACAACTACAAAATCATATTTTTTTCCTTTCAGAAGTCCATATGCATGAGCAGCAGTATCACCACTATAAACATATCCAGCATGAGGGGAAAATATAATTCCTGGAACTTTGTCACTATGAATTTTTAGTATTTTTGCACTGTCTAAAAAATTATTAACTGACTTCAAAAGAACCTTTTTTTGAAGTGGATAAAAACTTCCAGCAACTTCACTTCGCCTGCTTTTAATATCATTATCACAGTTGACGCTTGAAAATGTTAATATTACCGATAACATGACAATAGTAAAAATACATGCTCTTTTTTTCATTAATAAATTTCCTCCATCCCTAAATTTACATAACTTTTTTCCGATAAGGTTGTCAACCGGAACATGAAACAAATACAGGAGATCGCTGATGAAAAAATTTCTAGAATCAAAGAAAGCACAAAAATACAATATTGACAGCCAGCTGATCGAACTTGTGAAAAACGCACCATCAATCTATGCTGAAAAAATTGAGATCCTGAAAGAAATGATTGTTGATGGAACGTATCTGATAAGTATTGATCACCTGATTTCATCATTATTGAAAAAAACTATCTTCCAAGGTTGACAGGAAAGAAGAAATCTTTCCTATATCATGCGGTTCCGCATGAAAATATGGCGTAATCAGGGTGAAGCATATAAAGCCTTCATCCAGAGCATTGTGATCAAAGCCATCACTGTCAGGAACTTTATTTAGTTCACCCTGAAGCCATAAGTATTTACTTCCAGTCGGAGTCAACCTTTCTTCAAAACAATCTCTATAATTCAATTTATTGACTTCCCCATATTTTATACCCTTATATGGTTTAGTAATCGGAAAATTAATATTTATTGTATATGGTTGTGACAAAGGAGACTCCTTGTTCCATTTTGCGACAGCATGCATAAATTTATTTGCATATTTTGCCATATACATAAAATCTTCATATTCTGAACTGTAATGTCCAGAAAATGCTATTGAACATTTGTTTGAAAACGTTGCTTCCAGAGCAGCAGATACCGTTCCACTGTAGTGAATATCAACTCCAATATTATGTCCATGGTTTATTCCAGATATAACAATATCGATATCATCTGGTTTTGAAAAATAACTCAAACCGGTTTTCACGCAATCAGCCGGAGTTCCTGTTATTGCATATGACTCTATTCCAGGATTTTTGAACCAGTCTTTTACTTTCTTAAAAAATATAGGCTGTTTAATCGTAATAGCATGACTGACAGCGCTTCTTTCGTGTTCCGGCGCAACCACAAGTATTTCACAGTCCTTAATATTTTCTACAAGTGCACGTATTCCCTGTGAATATATTCCATCATCATTAACTATAAGTACTTTCATAATTTCCACCATAATGTTATTAAATTCATCTTAACAGATTGATAATGGTTTTTCCATACAAAAGAGCCGTTGACATGATCACATATTTAAAATATAATAAATTAATGGGTAAACTTGAAAAATTGTATGAAAAAATCGTTCATGGTCTATCTGATTCCAATATACGCTTTACTGAATTATGTTCACTTTTGCTGTCATTTGGATTTACTGAAAGAATTAAAGGTGATCATCACATATTCACAATGAACGGAATTAATGAAATATTAAATATCCAACCTAAGGGTTCAAAAGCAAAAGCATATCAAATTCGTCAAGTTCGAAATATTATAATTAGATATCATTTGCATTTGGAGGAAAAATAATGAAAAGTAAGTATGAAATTATTATCTACTGGAGTGATGAAGATGATTCTTATATCGCCGAAGTTCCTGAGCTTTCTGGATGTATGGCCGATGGAAATTCATACCAACAAGCATTGAAAAATGCTGAAATCATCATTGAGGAATGGCTTGTAACAGCTAAAGAGTTAAATCGTGTAATTCCTCAGCCCAAAGGTAAATTACTATATGCATAAGGAATCATTATGGCAGATGCAACTTATTTAAACCCCTTTATAGAATCTGTTGATCAGGTTTTTAATGAATTCGTAAATTTTCCAATTGAACGAAATATGATAACTCTTGTCCCTGCGTCTTTCTGTACTGATGGAATAACGCTCTTAATGGGTGCAATAGGAGATATCGAAGGTCAAATAATACTGGAATTTGATTTAAAATCTGCACTTAAAATAGTTGAAAATATATATTGCGGACTACAATTTTCTGAAGCAGATAATCATGTGAAAAATGCATTGTTTGAACTTACTTCCAGAATAACTGGTACAGCTCAGAAGAAACTTGGTGAGATCGGTTTAAAAGTTGATCTTTCACCTGTAAGTATTTTTACCGCTGGTGATCAGATCGAATTTACTATAAAAGATATTCCTGTTTTAAAGCTCAATTTCAAAGTCGGCGACAAAGGACAGTATACTTTTTCTCTTTATCTTGCTTTAAAAATGTCCTAAACAAATATCTCGGGCAGGCACAGGCAGACTGTGTCACAATCCCTCCGTCATCCTCGGGCTTGACCCGGGGATCCATTTTAATGACTTTATCAATTGAAATAGATTACCCGGGGGCCGCCTTCGGATCAAGTCGGGTAATGACAACAATAACAAGACTTTTCAAACTTACCTTTTCGTATTTTTTTTTATTCTCTTCGTGTTTTTAGTGGTCCAATTGTATCTTATTTTTTAATTGTGACACAGTCTAAGTGGTTCGCCCCTATAGTTTTTTTACAATTAGTCTTTATTGTTTTCTCTTATACTGCAGCGTTAGCGCGCAGTATGCTGTCAAATTTGCATTACATTATTTTGAACGTCGCTAGAATAAGCGTTTGGTATTTTTGTTATTATGCGTTCTGAATGAGATGAAGATTGGATTTTCTTTGTATCTGAATAAACCGAGGCGTATTCTCATACGTTGAGGTTTATTCAGATGCAAAAAAATTCTAGCTTCGCTCATTCAGGACGCAGAAAATTAGATTATCATTCCTGCTATTGTCGCCGTCATAAATGCCGCCAGCGCACCAGCAATCATGCTCTTCATACCAAGTTTAGCAAGATCAGCCTTTCTGCTTGGTGCAATCGCGCCAATTCCACCAATTTGAATTGCAATTGAGGAAAAGTTTGCAAATCCACAAAGTGCATAAGTTGCAATAATAATTGATCGTTCCTGAAGAACAACCTTTCCACTTGCAAGTACCTGGCCTAGATGACCATATGCAACAAATTCATTGAGAACAATTTTTTCACCAAAAAGATAACCAATAAACTTACAATCAACCCAGGGTACACCCATGAGGAATGCAAGAGGAGCAAAAACAAAACCAAAGATTGCTGCAAGCGACCACTGGAAAGCACCCGCAAATTGTAAATCTTTTCCAGTTCCTTTCTGAATCACTGGATTTGATCCTGGTTCTTCTTTTTCGCCTTTCTTAACCTTTTTTGTCTTTCCATCAATTACAAAGGATAAATTTTTATGATTTTCATAAACTGCAGTATTAGATGTAAATCCAAGAAGAGTTCTATCACCTTTATTATCTACAGATGTTATTTTCAGTTTCATATCACCCTTTTCAGGAACTTTTTTTACAGTTATGTAATCTCCTATTAAAAGAGGTTTCTTTATATCAGACGTCCTTACATACATCCCATATGGGTCCATTCCTTTTAGATATGACGCTGCATGTCCAGTCAGTCCAATCATTTTGTCGCCGAGTGCTACAAGTGCAATAAAAGCCATGAGCATACCACCAACGTTAAGAGCAAGTTGAAGACCTTCGCCAGCACCACGTGCAGCAGCACCGATAACATTTGGATCTAATTTCTCCATATTAGTCTTTATAACGCCTTTCGTCTCTGATACTTCAGTTTCAGGAATCATAATCTTTGCAATAATAAGTGCGGCGGGGGCACTCATTATAGATGCAGCCATCAAATGGCCTGCAATGTTTGGAAAATAATCCTTCAACATTGCAACATAAGCAGCCATAACTCCACCGGCAACAGTTGCCATTCCACCAGTCATGATTGCCATGAGCTCAGAATTAGTCATTTTTTTCAAATATGGTTTAATAACCAGAGGTGCTTCAGTCTGACCAACAAATATATTTGCTGCAGCACTCAAAGATTCAGAACCAGAAGTCTTCATTGTAAAAGCCATACATCTTGCTACAACAGAAACTATTTTCTGCATAATACCAAGATGGTATAAAACAGCCATCAAGGAAGAAAAAAAGATTATTGTAGGCAACACTTTAAAAGCAAACATCGCACCAGTATAGGCAACGGTATTCGGCTGGACAGCCTGAAGTGGAGCATCACCAACAAACCCCGTTCCTATAGGAACTGTATTATTGATAAGACCACCAAATACAAAACCAGCACCTTTTTGTGCAAGATCCAAAAGACCACAGATAACATCATTAAAAAAAGCAAATAATTCACGTCCAGCATCTGTTTTTAAAATGAGTACAGCAAAAAGTGTCTGTAACCCCACTCCCCAGATAACAAGTTTGAAATCAATTTTTTTCTTGTTATTGGACATAAAAAATGCAATAAGCAATAGGGCTAAAGTCCCTAAAACACTAATACCTCTTTCCATAATTTCCTCCATCAAAACACCACAACGATGTCTGACAATGTTATATTTTTTGATATAATATCATAGATATAGCGAAGGGGCAAATTTGACACCTCCTAGAAATGAATATAATTTACTAAAAGCCTGTGGTAAATAGTCGTCTTGCTCCTCGAAGACCACATTTTTGATATTGATTGTATGTTCTTGCTGCTCTCTCATCAATTTTAGTCCCCGATTCGTTTAGGATCCATCCGTCAATTGCAGATTTAAGTGTATAAGCTTCTGGAGCCATTAAATGAGTTGTCCATAAAACTGGATTCGCATCGGCCTTTCTAACCTCTGGAGAAAAAAAGTGTTTACTGTAACAGGCAAGCACAATGATATCTTTTGCTTTTCCAAAAATCGGTTTATATTTTACTTTCACATTAAATTCCATAAGTCCATCGTGGCCAATATAGGATAATAAATCTGATTTACCGCCAAATTTCAGATTTAAAGATCCATGTTTTACTTGGATAGAGGTTTGCCCATTTGAGCATGTAAGGAAATCCTCAATACAATTTTTAATTTTTTCACCATCATAGGCATCTGCCAGTAAAAAAACTTGTTTTGTTGCGTGTTTGAAAAGCACCCTTTGAAGTATTTTCTGAGATTTTATTGGAATACACTTTTGGAATTTCCAATCTTTAGTCCTGTATCTGAAATAAGATTTGATTCCATACATTGCACCCCAATAAAGATTTTTATCAGGTTTTTTTCCATTCCCAAGATTTTTACTCACCGGTACAATACCCTGATGTTCATTATCACAAAGTGCTACAAATACATGGATAGTCCTTATCTTGCAAAACACAGAATTCGATAAAAAAGCAATGATCAGAAATAAGAAAATAGATTTTTTCATAAATTTTTCTCCTAAAAATTCTCGGATTTTCAGACCAGCAAATTTAAAATTTCACACCTGACCGGGTGAAGCATCCAAACCTGGTCCCCATTTTTTTCCACATAAGAACTTTCTCCAGAGTATTGGATCACACATTCAGTCTCAACATATGTTTGAATATGTTCATGTCTCTGGCTCATCCACCAGCATATCCCAAAACCAATCATCGCCATAAATAAAAACATCACTGTCATCATACGAAACATGAACATCTTTATACCTTCTTTCCAACAACTACAAATCAAATTAACTATTAATTTATACCTTTTTTCATCACGTTATAGTAGCACCTATATAAACTATATGATATAATTAATAAAAACTTTTCTGGAGAATAGGTTATGGACGGTAAAATTCTTTTCAATAAGCAGGATATTGAAAGAATGATAACGCGAATTGCATATCAGCTTGTCGAAGATTTAAAAAGCGACGATGCAATAATCTTAATCGGAGTAAAAACAGGTGGTTTAGCACCTGCATTGAAATTGAAAAAAGAGCTTGAATCGATTATGAAACAGGAAATATCCTTTGGCGAACTGGATATCTCATTGTATAAAGACGATTTTACTGAGCACATGTTCAGACCTGTTATTCATTCAACCCAGATTCCCTGCTCAATCAAAGGAAAAATAGTTATCGTAGTTGATGACATTGTATATTCAGGAAGAACTGGATTTTCTGCAGTTGAGGCAATAATGGATATTGGTCGCCCAAAGGCAATTAAACTGGTTTCACTTATTGAAACAGGTGTCAGGGAAATCCCTGTGAGACCTGATTACAGAGGCAAATTTATAGATTCTCTTGATGGATACAGAATAAAAGTAGATTACTGTGAAACCGGAGAGGGTAAAGTTTTTTATACAAAGGTAAAAACAAATGGCTAAAGATTATAGTGTAAATACTGTCAAATCACTGATTAAAAATCTCGGAAGTGAATCCTGGATAGTCAGGCAGAAAACGGCTCTTATTCTTTCTGAATTTGGAGAAATGATACTTCCGTATCTTGCAAAAGCTGTATTCAGCCCAAATTCAGATGTGTGTTACTGGTCAATACGTGTAATGGGTATGATTGGTCTCCCTTCAATCAGATATCTCGAAAAGCTCCTTTCTTCAGATGATATCGGCATTAAACTTGCTGCAATAGGGACTCTTGGCGAAATTAAAAGTCAGCGTTGTACAAGACTACTGCTTACAAGGCTCGGAAAAGAGAAATGGAAAGTATCAAACGAAATAGTAAACAGTCTTGTAAAACTTGGAAAAGGCGTAATAAAAGAACTTGAGCCATACACCAAAAGTAAAAATGAAGATATACGTTACTGGGTTACAATACTCCTTGGTAGATTTGGAGATGTTTCAATTCCATATTTAGCGAGCCTCTCAAAATCACGAGGAAAAAAAATCAGGTTTTATGCTGCAAAATCACTCGGAGAAGTAAAAAGTGTAAAAGCTCTTCCAATACTAATAAAATTACTAGAGGATAAAAACTGGAGTGTCAGAACAATGGCAGTCCAAAGTATAAAAAATTACGGTCCTCCCATAATAGATTTTCTTGTTGAATTACTCGAAAAAAACTATAACGAAAGAAATTTTTTCATTGTAAGTTCGATTATCAGTGATCTTGGTTCTGGGGTTATAAGAAAATTATTGAACCTTGTTAGAAAAGATGTTGGTTCAATTCCTTTTATTGTTGAAAAATTACTAATGAACATAAATCAGGATGATATAAAGTTTCAACTCATCGACCTGCTTGATGATCCGGATGACGAAATCAAAAGTCTTGCTCTGACATTTATTGGGAAACTAAAAATAGAAAATGCAACTGACCAGATCTTTAGATTACTTGCAAGCAAAAACTGGAAACTCCGCAAAGAAGCTGCAAACGCTATCGTTGAATTAAGCGGAAAACACAATATTGAACGATTAAAAGTATGTATAAGAGATAAGGACGAAAACGTAAGATACTGGGCAGCAAAAACTCTTGGAATGATCGGTGATGATGCAATATTGCCTCTTATTTCAGCACTGGCCGATAAAGATTCTGATATCAGATATCTTGCAATCGCCTGCCTTGCCGAATCGCCAAATATAAGAAGTGTTGTTCCACTGATAAACTGCCTTACTGATGATTCATGGCATATCAGGTTACAAGCCGCCGAGACTCTTGTCAGAATTGGTAATATTTCACTTACAGAACTTGTGAAATATCTCAATAGTCCAGATCCTGATATCAAATATTGGTGCAACTGGGTAATTTCCAATATTGGTGATTCTGCAGTTCCTGTTCTTGCAAATGTTTTAAAAGAAACAAAAGATAAAGAAATGAAACTGTACGCCGCATTTGCTCTGGCTGAAATAGGAGATTCCAGAGCTATTCCTTCTCTTCTGGATTCATTAAAAAATGAAATGAATTCCTGGGTGAAAAAATACAGTGCTACTGCACTTGGCAAGTTAAGGAGCAAAAAAGGATTGGAATTAATGCTTAACCTGCTCCCCTATGAAAGAGATGATGTTGCCCAGTGGTTTGTCGATATAATCAAAAAGAATGTTGAAAACATCCTGCCATTGGTCAAAAAAAGAGTTACTAACCTTGAAAAGCCAAAAATAGCTGCTTATTATGTACAAATCCTTTCTGAAGGAATTTCTTCAGAAACTGCAAAACTCCTTATCCCAATGTTTGTAACAGAGGAAGATAAGTTAATCGATGAAATAAAAAAAGCACTTAGTAATATTGGAAAAAATGCTATAAAGCCATTATGCGAAGGTCTGATATCAGACGAATGGTCAATTAGAAAATACTGTAGTGATGTCTTGGTAGAACTAGGAAAACAAGCACTCCCAGCATTACAGATAGTAATGAAAATCGAAAGTAAAAATGCAAAATACTGGGCGAATACAACAATAAGGAAAATAAAAACTAATATAAAGTAATCTTATGGATAATAAACCGATTGGTATTTTTGATTCAGGTATTGGCGGTCTTACTGTACTAAAAGAACTTATCAAAATTTTACCCGATGAGGATTTTATCTATTTTGGGGATACAGCCCGTGTTCCATATGGCGGAAAATCTCCTGAACTTATCAGAGAATATTCTGAAGAGATCACCAGTTTTTTTCAAAAAAAGAATGTTAAAATCGTTGTGGATGCTTGTTTTACTTCATCTTCAATTGCACTGGAGCATATCAGAAATAAATTCAAGAGTCTTGATATTGTCGGAGTAACCGAATACGGCGCCAGATCGGCTTCTGTTGTTACAGAAAATAACAATATTGGTGTTATCGGAACTAAAACTACTATAAAAAGTGGTGCTTTTCAAAAAGTTCTTCAAGAAATAAACTCAAAGATTAATGTTTTTTCAGAACCATGTCCTCTTTTTGTTCCATTTATCGAGGAAGGTTTTGTTGAAGGTGATTTTATTACCCAGATCATTCATCATTATCTTGATACATTTCTCGATAAAAATATTGATACACTTCTTCTTGGATGCACCCACTATCCAATAATAAAAAAAGCCATTGGGAAGACTTTCAAGGATTCATTCAAAATAGTTGATTGCGGAAAGGAAACAGCCATTGCAGTGAGAAATATTTTATCCCGCGAAAAAAGACTGAGAAAAAAAAGTAGTGGTAAAAAACTGACTTTTTATGTCAGTGATGATACAGAATCTTTTGTACAAAATGCTTCTCTTTTTCTTGGCCAGAAAATAAAGACTGCGTCACTAATGTTCCCCTGGGAATAATTTCTGACGTTTTTTACATACCCTGACTACATTCCCATTTCCAAGATATTCCATTTCATCAAACTGATATTTTGCCAGATATATACCTCGATCATGAAAATCATAATGTCCATCTTCCATGGGATTTTTTATATTTTTCCAGTCAAAACCTTCTCCCTCATCACTTATGGTCCACTCAAGATTCTCCATATTCATACAAAATCTTACATTGACTTTCCTTTGATTAAATTCAGGATCTGACATCTTTTGTTTATAATAATCTCTTAAATCTTCATCTCCTTCTGATCTGAGAAGCCGGGTTTTATCTTCATATGTAATCCCAAAATTCCCATGTTCTACTGCATTCATTATAAGTTCATACAATCCAAGCCTTACCTTATGTTTTTCTTCACACCCTATATTACTTCCACACTGTCTTATCAAGAAATTTACTAAACTACCAATTTTGAATATATCATTTTCAAAATCAATTCTCATTTCACTTGAAGTAACATGATGCTCAATATCATGGAGTTTCTCTTTATCACTGATTATTTTTTTATACTTTATCAATAACTTTTCAAGCTGCCTTGGTTCAAACGGTTTTTTTAAAAAATTATCTGCATGGAATTCCAATGCTTTCACAATATTATCAGTGCTACCAGCACAAGTTACTATGATAACAATAGTTTCTGGATTTTCACGTTTTACCTTCTTTAAAAGATCCAGTCCATTCTTTTTAGGCATCACGATATCAGTAAGTATCAAATCAGGATTATAATTATGGAATTTCTCAAGACCATCCATTCCATTTTCGGCAGTCATATATTCATGATAACCTTTTACTTCCAGTAATTCTTCTATTGTTTCAATAATACTCTTATCGTTATCAACGATTAAAATTTTCATATCATAACCCTAACGTTATTTTATTTATATTTTAGCAAAAAAAATATTTTTATACCATAAATCAATAAAATTGTTTTACCAAAATTAGTATGCTAAAATACCAAAAGAAAATATCTGAAGGAGAAATACAATGAGTGGACCAATATTCAAAGGATTTAAATATGCAATGTCCGGCATCTTAGGATTTTTGTTAGCACTGTCATTATTTACATATATGGGATTAAATAATATTGCTGTAATAATTGGTGCTGCAATCGGTTGTATGTGCGGTATAATCCCTTATGCTTATGTAAATGGTTATAAGGCCGGACAAAAAAATCAATAATCAATTTTTGAGAAAACAACTAAGTTGGCGCAGGGGTCAAAGCAACTTTGCATGAACTTGAACATCAAGTTCACAAAAGTTCCATGTGACCCCATCTTGTTAATCCTGTCTAATCTTTTCTCCGCGACCTCAGCGGTCTCTGCGCGAGATTCTTACTTTTTCTTAAAAATAATATATTCTTCTGAAAAATCTGCCATTTTCTTCCTGAATTTCTGATAGGCTCTATATTTTTCGATTGGAATCACAGTTTCTTTTATCTTGAATTCTTCTTTGAATACAATTAAATTTCCTTTATGTTTTGTAGTGCAACTATACTTCAAATTATCATCTTCAATCTTAATATCTTCCGGTAAATAAAATACTGAAAAATTTTCAGGTATTTCAATTTTATAATCTTTTACAGACACGATTGAAAGACCAAGATCAATATCAGATTCTTTTCGCTTCATCGGAGCAACTTCAGGTGGCATAACATGATTAATATCAATAAGTTTCATAAAAAACAGATCACCCGCCGAAGTACAGTAATTTGGAATATCAAAAGAAAATTCAACTGACGGAGTCTTTTTCAAATCATTTATATCTTTAAACATGAAATTCTTAAGAACGGCATTGGAATGATAGGAATTCACAACATTAGCAGCAATGATCGGCCATTTCTTACTGTTTATTTTCCTGAGATTTCTAAATGATTTTGCTTGAAGTCCCTTTGGAATCAGATTCATATTAGAAACTTTCATACTTCCTTTTTCATCTATTTTTCCAGCTATATTCTGATGAAAATCATTTAAATTAGATTTTGGGATATTCACTTTAATAAACTTGTGTGCAGCAATCCTTATAACTTCAAGCCCTTCAAATGGGATAACACTTTCTTTCATCCCGAGCAATGAATCAAGTGCACTTATATAAAAAATTTCTTTTTTATGCTTAACCCTAACAAGCAGATTGGAAAAATAATTCATTGTATTGTATTTTGGAAAAACCTTTTTTGAAAACCAACTCGTTGGCACTAAACAAAGCTCGGCTTTAAAACCACCTGCTTTAAGGAGTGCATATAGCAACCAGGCTGTATCAAGAATACTGGCTTTTTTGTTTTTCAGAATTTCAGCGATTGGTTTCGGTTTAAACTTGTAATCTTTTATTCCAACGGGGACATGATAAATGTTTTTTGCAACAAACTCATAGATATCAGCAATATCAGGAACGCCTATTTTCTTTTCAAGTTCTTTGAGTTGTTTTAACGCAGCAGACTTGTCTTTACTTTTCAGTACAAAAGTCTTTTTTAATTTTTTATACAGTTTTTTTTCTGTGTATTTTTTTGAAAAGAGCACTATCGGCCAGAAATCGCTTATTGCAGTTTGTTTATATTCTTTAACCTTGGCAGCCATTGGAACAGAATTAACAAATCTGTAAACGATAGAATCTTTTCTAACTGTTTTCTTTTCAATTATCACATTTTTTTCATTATTCAGTATCAATTTTGAGTATTTGAATTTTTTTGGTACTTCAAAAACAAGTTCTTTTCTAACAATTCCAACTACAGAGTAAAATCCACAAGGCGGACTATTCCATGAACTGTTATGACCAGCATCAAGACTTGCTGTATCTCCAGCTGAGCCCCGACTTATACCAACAGAAAATGGATGCTGCAATGGATCCATCTTAATAATTCTTGAGACCTGATAGTCCAGAACAGACCCTACTTTTATCTTTGGCATTGCAAATTTCGTATTCTTCATACGCTGGTATTCCGGAAAAGCGGAGAAAGCTAAAGCAGTTTTTATCGTTCTTGATGAAAGACTCGTTACTTCATTTCCATTAATAGTGTATGCATGGTCAATATTAAATTTTTCATTAACAGGATCAATATTCCAATTATCAAATCCAGCATTTTTTCCTTTTTCACTCAGAATTCTAGTTATTATTCTGGAAGTATATGTAAACGTACCATCTCTATTGTCTTTATAATAATGCTTATCGAGAAGTATCACTTTAAGAGAACCAGGGAATTCTTTAAGTGATGACTTTGCCAAAAGGGCTTTTTCAAGATCTTCATCCATAATTTCATCTAGTGACAGGTTTATTGCTTTCCCGCCTGTTTTAGCCAATTCAATACTAAGGATATCTGAATACTTTAATTCCAGGACTTCACCGGTTTTCTTCTCAAATTTAATAATATTGTTTGATATTCCAAGTATTTCTCCATCGAGCTCATCACCTTTTTTCAGTATCAATAAATCAGCATAATTTTTAGGTTTTCCACGACTGAGAATCACATTTTTTTTCTGGTAATCAAGTATTTTTAGAATATCTGATTTATACAGATCATAATCTTCTTTTTTCACTATCCTCTTTTTCAAATCATATGTTTCTTTAAAAGCAAGGGTCTTTCCTTTTACATCATATTCAGCCTTGTAATAAACATATTTGTTCTTGATTTCAATTGGTTCAGGAACATAAGTGAAGCTGTAATTTGAAGCAAATTTGAACGTATTGATATGTGTCCGTCTGAGAGTAGTATAATATTCAATGTCATATTTTCTCTTTTTAAGTGAGAGTTCATTAAAGCGAAAAGGAAGCGGACATAGATTTTTCATGATTAACAAATTTCCAGCTTTTTTAAGGAATTCCTTTGATGTATATGAATATTCAATCGATATGTCTTTAAACAGATCTGCTTTATTATTTACAGCATAATCCAGAAGTTTTGCATCCGGAGCAGTCCTCTTTACCATACCCTCAAAGACTTTCTTAAGATCCTTATCAGGAACAGTTTTGTAATAACCTCTTAAACCTGAAGCGCGGTTCCCATTATATTCACCTTTAAAATCTACAGTAAATTTTCCATTGGGATCAATTGTTATATTTCTTGTATATTTTGACAGATTATCTTCTGGCGGAGGAACTTCCGACCTGAATACTTCCCCCTTTATGGAATTATAAACAGGAACTCCATGATCATCAAATCTGAAATATGGAAATGAATGGTTTGTACTTGTTGTATCCAGAAGCATTTTCTTTCCGTTCAGAACAACCTGGCTTATACAATGATTTCCATTTATGGTCGCAACCCTTGATTCCATTTCTTCTTTTGGATTTGTATTTATGATAATAGGATATGACTCAATATTCTTCACTTTCAACATAGTTGAAAACAAAACACCTTTATCAACACAATCTCCAAACTTGTTTTGCAACGTTTCTTCTGCAAAATGTCCTGCAAGTCCTGACATAGAACCTGATTTTATTGAAACATATCTAATCTCACGCTGCATGTAATGATATAAATGTCTAACTATTTCAACAGGATCATCCTTAACACCTTCTAAAATTTCATTTACAGTTTTGGTTATCAGCGGTGTAACTACCATATTTTTTGCAAGAACACCTCGATGCCATTTGAAAATGAATTCCATGCTTTCCTGGTTTGAATAGTACATAACCTTACAGACATCACCAAGATCCGGCATACTTGGTTCTTTGATCAATGCCTTCTGGATTCCAAAGTCCCACAAATAAGTTGTTTTTCCTTTATTAGTAGCTATTTTTGGAGTTTTTTCCTTATCAGTCATGTTTCTTTCTGCCCAATAAAGTTTTTTATCCTGAGGCATAATTACTTCAAGTACTGATGATTCAACAGGCTGTTCACCATTAAATGTAAACCTGCTTTCAAAAAGATTGTTGATTGTAGGCAAAAACTTCTTGTATTCATGTTTATACTCAACTATACAACCAGCACTGGCTTTTGGAAAATTATAATAAAGAACTGCTCCCCGAGAAGAGAAAAAAGCCGCTCCTTTATCTTTAGGAACACTTTTCACAAGATCTTTCGGGTTCATATAAAATTCAGTTCCATCTGGATAAATTATTCGACCATAGATAATCCTGTAAGACATTTTAGACTCATCAATCCATGCTCCAAGTCGGGCAAGCTGCTTGAAATCATCCTTCATTATTATATATGCTCCATGATAAGTGGATATGCTGTTTTTTTCATCTATATATTCATTTACAGCATGATCAACAAGCGTTATATAACCTGCATCAGGAAACATTTTTTTCATCTTTTGGGCACGAGCTATAATATCTTTTTTTGAAATTGAAGAAACAACATCAGTATTTTTTTTCTCAGGTTTAACTGATTTTTTTTCAAATCTAATCCTTTTAATGTCATTTTTTTTGAATTTACCTGAATCAAGCTTAATAATATTGACGTCATCACTTTTTAACAAATTTCCTTTTATCTCAGTATTATCATGTTTAATAAGAGTTACAGGAAAAGAATGTCCAATTGAAAAAATGAACAAAACCAATACAAATAAAATAAATGAAAATTTCATACTTAACCGCCTTATAATTTTTTAATACTTATTTATCTGATTCGGGTGCATCCCAGGTTATCACCCATTTGGAGGGTTCCAAAAATACTACGCATTCACTTTCTGAGACATCATCACACTCTATAGAATCAATCATATCATTATATTTTTCTGGAATTTTTTCGGGAAAAATTCCTTTCAACAAAAGGAACCAATTGGTTATCATGACAGCTTTTTTATCCGCAAATACATGATCAGTAAACTGGCAGATTCTATAGTAAAGACTTGATACCTTATCAGCTCTTTTTTCAGATTTCCCCTCAGAATGAGCATTAAGATAAGCACAGACCTGCATATATAAAATAGTGTCATTAATTGACACCTGGCCATTTTCCAATCCGTCGATTCCAATCCAGTAAAGTGAATCCTGATCAGTAGTCCATATTTGATTAGCTTCTTTGAGCTGTTTTGCCATAATAAACGAAAGTAAGATGCCTAGCGTTCCTTTACTAACTAGAAACGAATCAATGTCACCAATTTCAAGCATGGTTCCAAGTATCTGATTATAATTTTCAAATGCAGGTGACAGGTTTCCTTTGTTGTATGCTGAATCTGCCTCATTTCCAAGCTTGCAAAGTTCGTTAAACAATTGTTCAGTCATATTCTAATTTCTCAAGCTCTGGATCGGAGCTGGAAATCTTCCCCCACGTTTAATGAATTTTTCACATGAAAATTTGTTTACAGCCATAATCGGAGCGCTTCCAAGCAATCCACCAAATTCAACGAAATCGCCTACTTTTTTTCCAGGAACCGGGATTATTCTTACTGCAGTTGTTTTCCTGTTCACAATTCCAATCGCACATTCATCAGCAATTATTCCAGCAATTGTTTCAGCTGAAGTATCTCCAGGGACTGCTATCATATCAAGGCCAACAGAACATACCGCAGTCATCGCTTCAAGCTTTTCAATAGTTAAAGCACCTTCTTTAACAGCATCTATCATTCCCTGGTCTTCACTGACTGGAATAAATGCTCCACTCATACCACCAACATAAGATGAAGCCATTGCACCACCTTTTTTGACCGCATCTGTTAACATTGCAAGCGCTGCAGTTGTACCAGGTGCTCCAGTTCTTTCTAATCCCATGCCTTCAAGAATATCTGCTACAGAATCTCCAGGTACAGGAGTCGGAGCAAGTGAGAGATCGATTATTCCAAACGGAATTTCCATTCTTCTTGCAACTTCTCGCCCAATCAACTCTCCAACGCGGGTGATCTTGAATACAACTTTCTTGATTTCTTCCATCAACTGCCCTAGTGGAATGTCTGGATGCTGTTTTACTACGCTAGCTACAACACCTGGTCCTGAAATACCAAGATTCAATACGGCTTCAGGTTCACCAATTCCGTGCATTGCGCCGGCCATAAACGGATTATCTTCAACAGCATTTGCAAATACAACAAACTTTGCACAACCAAGAGCATCAGTACTGGCAGTCGCTTCAGCAAGTTTTTTTATCGTTTCAGCAATCATGTATACCGCATCCATGTTCAAACCTGCTTTTGTAGTTCCAACATTTACACTGCTGCACACACGATCGGTTTCGCTTAAAGCCCTTGGAATTGACTCTATCAGATTCATATCACCTCTTGTAAATCCTTTGTGCACAAGTGCGCTATATCCACCAATAAAATCAACACCAACTGTTTTAGCACATTTATCAAGTATCAATGCAATTTCATGCACGCGGTCAGCTGGTAATGTATCAACCAGAAGCGCTGCAGGAGTAATTGAAATCCTCTTGTTAACAATAGGGATTCCAAGTTCTTCTTCAATTTCAGTTGCAATCTTTATCTGATTTGAAGCAAAAGTGGTTATCTTCTTGTAAATATTTTTCTTCATCTTATTGACATCAGGATTTATGCAGTCTCGCAGACTAAGTCCGAGAGTTACAGTCCTTATATCAAAATGTTCCAATTCAATCATACGTATCGTCTGAAAAATTTCATCCATTGTAAACATAATTATAATCCCATTGCCTTTTTAACTTCATTCATTGTTTCTTTTGCTATCTTTCTACAACTCTCTGCACCATCGTTTAAAACGTTCAGTACATAATCTCTATCCTTCATCAATTTTTCTTTTTTATCACGAATAGGTCTAATCAATTCAGAAAAATTCTTACACAATATTTTCTTACAATCAAAACAACCAATTCCTGCGGTTGTACATCCTTCCGTTACCTGCTTTAATTCGTCATCACTTGAAACAAGTTTATGGTATGAAAACATATTGCATTTAGCAGGATCTCCTGGATCTTTTAAACGCTGCCTGTTTGTATCTGTTTTTGCAGGAGCAAGTTTTTTCCATAATTCTTCATCAGTTTCAGTAAGTGATATATGGTTATTCATGCTTTTACTCATCTTGTTATCACCATCTAATCCCATTATTCTAGGAGTTGGCGAAAGAAGTTCAGCTGGCTCTGGAAGAATATCACCAAAGGCAGTATTAAAGTTACGAACGATCTCACGTGCGAGTTCAATATGTTGCACCTGATCTTCTCCAACCGGAACAACTTCACCTTTATAAATTGCAATATCTGCAGTCTGTAAAACCGGGTAAGTGTAAAGTCCACAATTGGCATGGGCTTTATGCTGTTCTGATTTTTGCTTGAACTGAGTCATTCTTGAAAGTTCACCCATTCTGGAAAAACAGCTAAGGATCCATGCCAGTTCAGTATGTTCAGGTACATGTGACTGAACAAAGATTTTACACTTTTCTGGATCCAATCCAGCTGAAATGTTATCAACTGCAGCTTCAAAAATCCGCTGCTGCATCATGTCTTTATCATAAGGTATCGTAATTGCATGATAATCCACGATACAGAATATGCAATCATATTTACCTAAAAGTTTGATCCAGTTTGATATGGCACCAAAATAATTCCCTATATGGATTGTACCACTTGGCTGAATGCCACTAAATAGTCTTTTCATCTATATAACCTCATTATTTTTGCCACAGATTCACACAGATAAAACGCAGATAAAAAAAACAAAAGATTTGAATTCTATTTTTTCCATTTCCATGTTCAATCCGTGTCTGTCAGTGGCTAATATTTTTTCTTTATTCATCTTTATTAGTTCATTCCTCTTACTGATGATTTCACGAGATGAAATTTAACTAAAAAATTCAAAGTTCGCTCGTGAAATAATTGGGTTATATTCTGTGCATGTATTGAAATATAGATTCATGCTGAATATAGATTTTTACTTTCAATTCGCCAGCAAGAGAAATAAGTTTTTTCTTTATTGAAGCATACTCTTTAGCTCTCTCTCCCAGATTAACAACCATAAACAGTGTAAATAGTTTTCCAAGTATCCTTTGAGACACATCATGTATAGATATGTTTTCCTCTGCGAGTGCCTGTGAAAATGAAGCGATAACTCCTGGATTATCGACTCCAAAAATACTTATCACAATCCTGGAACTATTTTCAGGAAAAATATCATATTCTTCCTCTACAGATGTATCAAAAAGTAAATCTTCTGCAACATCAGTTATCTCTTCAATCCTTACACCCCTGCTATGAATAATATCCTTTGCCGCAGGAGTCAATAAATAATCACCCTCAATCCTCAAGGAACCATTCTGGGGTATCATCATTACATCTTTTTCAGTTATTACTTTTTTTCCCATAATTTTCTCCGAATCACTGTTCATTCAATTTATTTAAAAATAATTTCTCAATTTCCTTCTCATTGACTTCCCGATTTACCTTGTTGAACAACTTTTTCACCTTACCTTTAGAAGCAGGCATTGAATCGAGAAATGATTTCTTACTTTCTTTCAACGAGTAAACTTTATCAACAACTACGACTTCATTAAAAAGCATTTTCGCAACGAAGCCTTCAAACAATTTTGGTAATAACTCAGGATATTCCACAAATATTTCAAGTGGTGAGGTATGCAAAAAAACATATTTTACGTCAGGTACTTTTTCACCACTTGTCGAAAATACTATTGAATTCCGGGTACAATCACCAAGATCATTCGTAATTGTTATTCTTTCAGAAAGAAAAGTACCAAGGACTTTACTTTCACGCTGAAACATTTCAGCGTCCGTTATAATTATCTTATCAAGACTCTCTACATAACAATTTTTCAGCATAAGTTCATTATCCTGCAATTGATCCAATAAATAAATCACTTCATTACCATCTACAGGATTCAACGAATCCGCAAACTTATACTTCATCCTGAAAGTTACGTTCTGTTCCATTAATTCAACCCATTTCAAATTTCTCACTGATTTTACAATAACAATTTCTTCACCACATAGATTAGAAATGAATTCGATAAACAAGATCGTATATATTGGATCAGAAAAACTAGGTCTGATAAAAATTGATTTCCGCTTACAAGTCAGATGTCTTCTGCGTTCTCCAAAAAAAGGAATAACTTCCGCATCGAGTGGAGAAAAAAAAGAATACTGTTCTGAAAAAAACTCTGTAAGAGATTTTATCCTTCTTGTTATTACTGGATTTTCATCTAGAAGTCCCGTCTCAAAAGCTTTTTGAAAAATACTTGTTTTAATATCCATCAGTCTAGAACTTTCATCTCTCGAGCTAATTCTTCACCGGTTGGTTCAATAATAACTTTATATGTCTTTCCATAAAGCTCCCATTTCGGAGATGTAAACCATGTTTTTTTAGCGCGAAATAGTTCAAACCATACCTTGTTTTCTGCAATTTTCTTAACTGTTCTAAAAAACAGTTTATGCTTTGTAATAAATGTAGTTTTAAAACAGTAATATAAATCTCCATTTATCAACCAGGAGCCAAGTTTAAGAAGAAAAATCGCAGGATATAAAAGTTTCAAAGGTTTAGTAAGTTCGCTATCAACTACCATAGTAACCTCTACGTTTTCAAAATAAGTCTGTCTTTCAATAATCCACTGTGCTTTTATCAATTCTCGTTCAAGTTCTTTTCCAAGTCTGTATATATATTCAACTCTATTTGGATCAATATCGGTTTCAAGCATTTTGACTTTGCTTCCCTGAAGATTAGCAACAAGGATTTTTTCATTGAGTTTTTTAATCACTGAATCAAAAGCTGGTTTTGAATATTCCGAACACGTATCATAAAGCTCTCTAAAGAGATCTAATCCCTTACTATCACCAAACTTATCAATTATTACATTCTCAGTAAATCCATTTATAAGATTATGATATTTATCAATCGCTTCAACAAGTTTCTTCTCTGTATCAACATTTGAATTATTGAATCTTAACTCCTGTATTTTCCAGTACTGCCCGATAACTTCATGAAATCCTGAAGTCAAATCATTACTGCAATATATTCCCGGCACAAGAAACAAAGCAACAATTAAAACTAAAACTAATTTTTTCATACTAGGTTCTCTCCCTGACTTATAATATAATAGTTACTATTTATAATAACGCGAAATGGAGTAATTAATAAACCTTTATTTAGGATTATTTTCCACTGTGAAAGAACACCATATTTCTTGCAACTATTATCCATACATGATAATTTATACTGAAGGAAATATAGTATGGCTACAGATTCATTTCGTCCATCCGTATCTATCGTTATCAAAACATATGATGATAGTATAACCCCAAATAACGACAAGTCCATTTCCACTCTAAAAGAATATCTTGCAATAACATTGAAATCTCTTGAAGAGCAATCTCTTCTGCCCATTGAAATCATTGTTGTTGATTCCAGTTTGGGAAACGGTATTGCTGAAGTAATACAAAATCATCCAGCTGGTAGTAAAGTTGAAATCAAACGTATTCCTTTAGAGCAAAAAAACTTTACCTATCCAAAGGCTCTGAATCTTGGCATTCAACACTCAAAAGGAGACATCATTGTCAGCCTCAGCGGAGATGCAACACCGGCAAACGCAACATGCCTACAAAATCTGGTTTCTCCACTTTCCAATACTGAGGTTGCGGGAACATTCAGCCGTCAGATAATCCGGCCAGGAATGTCACTTTCCTGGATTGAGCAGTTTCGATTATGGTGGCGATATCGTTCTCGTTCAACAACACTACGCTATAATGATCATATATTTTCAAACGCCTGCTCAGCCTTTCGCAAGGACCTGGCTTTGCAAATTCCGTTTGATGAAACACTTTATGAAATGGAAGATTATGCCTGGGCAAAAGATATACAAGGACAAGGATATGCAATTGCTTATGTGGGAAATTCCGAGATCTTCCATTCACATGCTTCGTCCAGTTTTAAAACTTTACAGCGAATGCTCTATTACATTTATCTACGAATGAAGTATGATGCAAATCGGAATTCAAAATAACAGGTGCTTATTACAAAAATGAAATGTAAAATATGCAGTAATTCTGATAAGAATGTCGAATATCATATCAAAGAGATGATGTTCGGGACAAAAAAACCTTTCCGTTATTTCCAGTGTTCCAACTGCCATTGCCTTCAAATACAAGACTTTCCTGAAAATATGTCTGAATTTTATCCAGATAATTATTATTCATATCAAACTCCAGAAGATATAAATAAATTTAAAAAATATATTATGTCAATCCGGAACGAATTCGCTTTTTGTGGAAAAAAACCAATCCTCGGGAAAGCACTTTACGATAATTTTCCAAATCCAGCTTTTAAATCTTTAAAACCACTTTCTCTGGAAAAACATTGGAAAATACTTGATGTAGGATGTGGAAGCGGAAATCTCTTATATTTTTTGAAAGAATGGGGATTTTATAACATTCTGGGAATAGATCCTTTTAACAAAAACGAAAAAACATACAGGAATAATTTGAATATAAAAAATATGGATATTCATAAAATGACTGGAAAATGGGATTTAGTCATGTTTCACCATTCACTTGAACACATTATGGATCAGGAAAGTACCATAAAAAAAGCAGCATCTCTTTTATCAGATACCGGTACACTTTTAATCAGAATTCCTGTAGTCTCTTCTTTTGCATGGAAATATTACAACGTCTACTGGGTACAGCTTGATGCGCCACGTCATTTTTTTCTTCATTCCATTTTCAGTATTAAGTTACTTGCAGAAAAATGTGGTTTGAAATTGCATAGTCATAATTTTGATTCTGATTGCTTTCAATTCTGGGGAAGCGAACAATACATAAGGAATATTCCTCTCCGAAGCGAAACATCATATGCAGTTTCAAGAAGAAAGTCAATTTTTTCAAAAAAACAAATATCTCTTTTCTCAAAAAAAGCAGATTATTTAAATTCAATTTCTCAAGGCGATCAGGTTTCATTCTATTTCAAAAAAATTACTTAAACCTGAATCAGGCGATTGTTTGAAAACATTATTTCAAACTATGTACTTTCTGAGATTTTATTACTGGGATTGCCTTTAAAAATGTATATTGTCATAAAAAATGCTACTAGATATTGTGTGAATACAAAGGAAAATCCAAGTCCATAAAAACCAAAACTTGAAAATAGAGCAAAATTCAGAATTATTGATAATATCTGAAAAGAACAATAGCTATATGAATATGACTTATACATTCTCAACGCAAAATAATACTGTATCATGATCATAATATAAATCCTGGCAGGCAAAGCAAATGCAAAATAATATGAATGTTTTAAAAATTCATAATATTTACTTTTTACGTTCAAAAAATACAGAAGGGACACTGATGAAACCATGTATATTATGAACATTAAAATTGAAAACATAACAAACTTTGACAGCTTCTTCCTCAAATTGATAATCACTTCTGAATCACTTAATTCACATAATTTTGGCAGAAGAATAACTGTAATAAATCCCGTACTTAAACTCATAAAACTTTCAACAAGTTTTATTCCCCAGAATAAATTTGTAATACTTTTTTCACCTAAAATTGAAACCAGAAAATTCAATTGAAAAAAATATATATAATTTACAATCATGGCTACAATAATTGGAAAAAATCTTACTATTGAATTAAATAGAATTTTATTAAACGGAAAAATAAGAACGATCCTGTTTCTTATATTTTTATAGAAAATCAAATACCCGATAAATAAAGCCATAGTAGTAGACAGTACAGAAATTATGATATTACAAACACCAAGGCTATACATCACTATGAAAAATATGACAGACATTGAATAATATGTTATTTCCAAAATCCCAACATTAATAAATTCTCCATCAGAAACCAGAAATATTTTTTTAAACATAAAATAGATCAAAACAACATTATTTAACATTTGGATTACCATTATTCTTTTTAACAATACATGGTATTTCCCAGGTAAATGCTTTCCGATTACTGCAACAATTGGTGATATGAATATTATAAAAAGGAAACAAACGACCGCAATTGTAATAAATGTTCCCCAGAAAATAGAAGAATCATATTTCTTAGAACCATATTTTTTACTCTCTACAACAACAAATTGCAGAAAGAGACCACCCAATATCTGAAAAAGAATCTGATAATACCAGACTGAAGCGTAGTAACAATCAGTTGTAAAATTTGCACCAAAATACAAAATAACAAGAAGTTCTTTTGAAAAAACCAGAATCTTGTTTAAAAGATATATAGTAAAAAAAATGATATACGATTTATTTTTAAAATTCATAAGAAGTCAATTAGAAACCAGCCAACGCCAGAATATATTTTAATCGGCTGTACATAAGTTTTATAAAACCGAGTTTTTTATTTACTACAATTTCATTTTTAGCTGATATGATTCTAGCCCATTTTGCCATATCTTTTCTTTTCCAGTAACCTCTGCAATGATATGCAGATAATTCTGAAGTATATTTCACGTCAACACCAAAATCCCTGGCCCTTAAACATAAGTCTATATCTTCTTTATACATGAAAAAAGAACTGTTAAAAACTTCCGCATCCCTGCCTGTTATTTTTTTTAAAACTGAACTACGACATATAAGTAATGCTCCTGTAAGAGCAGGAACAGACTCGCCATCACAAAGCGTATCATATTGCCCGTCATCAGGACTTCCCCAACCACGATCATACCATCGTCCATACCAAGTCTGAAATACACCTGAAGAATCAATCTCATCAGTAGGAGACATCTTTTCCAGATCATATCTTAACAATTTAGGACCCAGGATTCCAACATTTTCATATTCTTTTCTATTTAATAAATTTATTGTATCTGAGATAAAATCCTCTTCAATATATGCATCTGGATTCATGATAAAAACAAATTCCGTCGAATCTATTATTTTCTTTATGCCTATATTATTTCCCTCGGCATAGCCTACATTTTTTTCATAAATAACCGTTACTGAATCGGAAACAAATTTATCCAGATATTCAGTATTATCTGAACCGGAATCTACAATAATAATATTTACAGGAAAACTTCCAGACTGCTTTAAAATTCTATTAACGCAATCTTGGATTACAGATTCGGAATTATGAGTAACAATAACTACACCAATCATGTAAAAAAACTACCTTTCCTTTTCTTCACTTTTCAGTTTTTCCCAGTATTTAATACGTTTAATTATATCACGTTCAAAACCAATGTTTTTTGGAAAATAAAATTTACTACCTCTCAGTTCTTCAGGAAGATAATCCTGTGAAACAAATCCTGTTTCATAATTATGAGCATACTTATAATCCTTCCCATATCCGATGTCTTTCATAAGTTTCGTAGGAGCATTTCTTATATGTTTAGGAACACCAAGTGCACCGGTTTCGGCAATAGTTTTCTGAATCTTTTTATATGCAGTATAAAGGGAATTTGATTTTGGTGCAGTTGCCATATAACTTACAGCCTGTGCTATTGCAAGCCCTGCTTCTGGCATTCCTACAAAATGGACAGCCTGTTGTGCAGCAAGAGCTATTTTAAGTGCCTCTGGATCAGCATTTCCAATATCCTCTGAAGCAAATCGTATTATACGTCTTACCACATATAGAGGATCTTCTCCGGCTTCAAGCATCCTGCACATCCAGTACAAAGATGCATCCACATCACTTCCTCGCATGGATTTATGCAACGCACTGATAATATTATAATGTTCTTCACCTGCACGATCATATCTCAATAATTTAGACTGAGTTGCAGTGACAATCGTCTCTGCATCGATCACACGATTATCCTGATCTGCTACTAAAAAAGCAGCTGTTTCAAGTATATTCAACGAATATCTTGCATCACCATCGCTCATATGAACAATAGCATCAAGAGCTTCATCTGTAATTGAAATATCAAGTTCGCCAAGTCCACTTTCCTTGTCTTTTAAAGCGCGGCTCAGAATCTGTTTCAAATCCTCTATACTTAAAGGTTCAAGTATATATACCTGACATCTCGAAAGCAGAGCATTTATGACTTCAAAAGAAGGGTTTTCCGTAGTTGCACCTATTAAAGTTATCATTCCTGATTCTACATATGGCAAAAAAGCGTCTTGTTGAGCCTTATTAAACCTATGGATTTCATCTATAAATAAAATTGTTCCACGCCCTGAAAATTTCAACCTTTTCTCTGCTTCAGAAACAACATTTCGAACATCTTTTACGCCACTTGATACAGCGGAAAGAGTATTGAACTCCTTACCAGTCAGTCTTGCAATTATTCTAGCCAATGTTGTTTTTCCGGTTCCCGGAGGTCCCCATAAAATCATTGAAGGGATTTTATCCTCCGTTATAAGCTTTCGCAGCGGACTGGATTCTGCAATTAATTTTTTCTGTCCAGAAAAATCAGAAAATTCTGTTGGTCTAAGCCGATCAGCCAGAGGTGCTTTTTTTAGCAGTTGTTTTTCAGAAGCATTATCAAAAAGATCCATAATTGTATATTATCATAGAAAAAAGAAAATAAGAAAAAATTGTAATTTTTAAGATATAATGGATTGTATGAGAAAATTATACATTCTACTTATTGGCGCATTTATCTTGTCAGGAACTCTCTGGCCGGAATCATTATTCATTAAACAAAAAAAATTCCTGTCTACAAAACAGAAAATATATTTATACAGGATCACAGAAATGATCTATGATGAAAAACCAATGGATCAAATAATTAAAATATGGGTTAAATACCTTGGCGGTGAAAGAAATATAAACCTGCATAAGGCCGGAAGCTATATTTTCAGGAGATATGGAGATTTTCTTGTAAAGGATATAAGATTTTTAAAGAAAAAAATTGCACGATTAAAAAAATTCCGTCAGAATCTGACAAAACAAATCGAAAGAAAAGAGGAACTTGCTTTTCTAAAAGGTATAATAGATGATCTTGAAACACGTCGAGAAAAAGTTGATAAGGATATCGCATACGAGGACAGAAAACTCACCGCCATTTTCAATAGGAATGAACAAAAAATGCGGAACCTTGATTATTTTTTCACAAAATTTAGATTATCATACAGACCAATCTGGCGGCATATGCGGGAATTATATCCTGATTACTACTTCAAAAATCCCTATGATGATTTCATCAAGGAACGAGAAGATTGAACTTTCTTGTACAATTTCCAACCAGCCCATCCTAAAACAAGTAAAACTACACAAAAAGCAAAAATAGGAACAAGAATCGCAGATATTGAAATTACAGCTGCAGAACCTGCTTCTGCAGTAGAAACCACTGGATTCCCAAGACCTCCAGTGGTTGCAGTTGATAACATTCGTAAAGATGCTGTTGCAGCCTGTATTATACCTGAAACACTCCCGCCTGCTATTATAGAAACAGTCCAACGGAATATTGGGTCAAGATCTCCAGTCAGAGATGCTGTAGTTGCAATTCCAGCAATAACTGCTAATGGAGACGCAATTGTATCAAGCATATTGTCAAGCCATGGAATATAATATGCTGCTATTTCAACGACACTTGCAACTGAAAAAACTATAAGAGCAGGCTGACTGCCAATCCACTCAAAACCTGAGGATAAAGTTATCCATCCATTTATATTGGCAATACTCAGGGCGAGAAATGGAATAAAAACCCTGAATCCACAAGCCGCGCTTAAACTTATCCCTAATAAAACATGTATAAATTCCTGCATACGCTCCCCTATCTATTTTCTGTGTCTACCCGATATTGGTATAAGGTGCCAAAGCACTGTGAATTTATCTCAAACCCTTATCACAATATAAATTAAAGTCCATTGGCACCGGTATTAACATTATTCATCATCTTTTGGTGAATTTTCTTGGACAGATCACCAGAGTGAGGATAATATGTTCTTTATCAATTTTGGAGGAATTGCAAAGTTGGTGCAGGGGTCAAAGCAACTTTCATGAACTTGGATTTCAAGTTCACAAAAGTTCCATGTGACCCCATCTATATTAGTATTTAACATTAATAATTTTGTTCTCTCTCTTTTTTTCTCTGTGTTCTCTGTGTTTCAATCTTCTTTCTTTGTGCCTTAGTGCCTTTGTGTGATTATTCTTTTTTCTTTAAGCACGCGAAATAAATTTACCTGTTTCTGTACAAACTTTAATCTTTTCACCAGTTTCAAGATATTCCGGAACCTGAACTTCAACACCAGTAGATAAAACTGCAGTTTTCGTCCTATTTCCAGCACCAGCTGTACCTTTTACTGCCGGGTCAGTCTGCGTAATCTCCAATTCCACATTCTGAGGCAGTTCAATGCAAAGAAGACCATCATCCAGAAATGAACCAATGATTCCTTCAAGATCCTCATTGAGCCATTCTTTGATCCCCTCGAGATCTTCAGCATACATGGTGTACTGATTAAAATCCTGCAGATCCATGAAAGTATATGAATCACTATCACTATAAAGAAACTGGACTTCATGCCGGCTTAAGTCTGCATCAGTTATAAAATCAGTTCCTTTGTATGTATTCTTAAGGTTCTGTTTTGTTTTTATTCCATGAAAACTTACTTTATAAAGTGTTGACGCACCTCTAGAAGAAGGGGATTTCACTTCAATATCTTTAACTGAAAATACGTCTCCATTAAGTTCTACTACGTTGCCTTTTTTCAGATTACAAGCTTTTGGCATTTTATACCTCACATTTTTTTAAATTCCATTTCTATTGAAATAATCGATTACTTCTTTACCTGTTTTTTCTCCAATTCATAAATCCAGAAACCAAATTTATCAGACCAATCAAATTGCCCTTCTTCGGGTTCGGAAAGATCTATTTGAATAATACGTTCTTCATAAACATCAGAACTTACAGAAATTTCAAAATTATTTACCTCAAACGGAAAATAGGTACAGCATTTCTGTGTAGTAAACCCAATGCAGTAATCTGACGGATCGGGATGATCAGATGGCAATACATAAGCGAATTTCATTTTTTGTGAATTTATATTTATTTTAAATTTATTTTTGATTTTGCTACCCCAGAAATTCTCTTTGGTTTCTTTATCCTGAAAACCAAATTGTTTAACTGCAAATTTAACTTTGTGAATATGCAGTTTTGTTCGAACAGATGATAAATCAATTTCAAAACTATGTTGGATTCCACCACATAATACTGTTACTTCATATAAATCGTTCCGCGACAGATTACTTATTTTGATATGCTGTCCAGCTTTATAAATAAGCTCCTTACCATTATAATAATTGCAATCATTTATCCAGACCTTTGCTACACAGTCAAGTGGGACAAAATTCTTTTCATGAAAGTTTTCTTTTTTTAGAAACTTTAAAACAAGAGTCATGTCACCATCACATTCAAGTTCATTTCTAATTTCAGAAGACTGTAAAACTAATTCACTTTCTTCTTCATAATTATTGTCTACTGTAAGAATCTCGTTTTCATCCAGAGATTCCATTTCCTTTTCAATACGATTATATTCTTTTGATTCTTCTTTTTTTAATATCCTCAAAACCTTAATTTTTTCAGCAATACCAATCTGATCTTTAACAAGATGCTTGACTTGAGGTGGAAGTCCAGGTAATACTCCTTTTTTTCCAGAAAATCTGACTTTTCCACTATTAACTTTCAAAATAGTCTGTTTCAAATTTTCATTATAGGCCACTTCAAACTCAGTACCTTCAACCCCTGCAACAGCATTAAAAGTCTCAACTGCATATCCGCTTTTCTTTTTTCCTTTAAAAAGTGACCATAGACGTCCAAAAACCAGAAATACTCCTTTTTTCTTTTTCTTATTGATTCTACTTACAATTTTAATTAAACTATTTTTTCTTATCTTTACAGTTGTATTCATTTCTTCATATGTAAGTAAAATTTCAGCTTCAGTATTTTTACCAGACTGAATAAAATAATTCAATTCAACTGACATTCCAATCTTCAAAGGAATACCTTTTTCTTCCCTGTTTTTCTTCATGAATAGCTTCTTATCACCAGTAATATTCATTACTTTCCCAGATGTTACAGGCCATAATTGAGAAATAAACATTGTACAAATCATTGAAATTATCAAAATTTTTTTCATAATTCTCACCTTCTTACCTTTAAACAGTTTTAATATTATTCACTCTTTTTTTCAATCTTATCAAGAATAATACTCCTAAAAGCACCAATATAAGGTATTCCTTTTCCTAAATCTTCCAGGGCATAATCAATTGTTTTATCCTTATATTTTTCAGATTTAATTGTAATGGTTAGATCTCTTTCAGAAATCGGAAAATAAAAATTAACTTTTTCTTTTCCTCCAGTAAAGGCATATCCTGGATCTAATCCTTCATGATTCACTATATTTTTTACCTTCAACAACTGACCATTAGCAATGATTTCAAGATCAGCAACAACATCTTTCGGTTTGATGCGAGGCTGCTTGGGCTGATTTATTCGGAATCCAAATGTCTTATGAAAAAACCTTACTTTTTCTGTATGGCTTTTTCCGGAAAAATCAGTAAGATCAAGATCAAAAGTATGTTGGTACCCTCCACAAAGAATTGTTACATCATGACACGTCCTTGAAATATTAGAGACTCTGATAGGTCTTCCTGTTTTATAAAGTAATTGCTTCCCTTTATAATAATTGCAATCATCTATCCAAACATAGGCATTGCCATTTAGTGAAGACAAATTGTCTGAACCAAATTGTCTACTACTGAGTAATTTTAAAGTCAATATTATTCCATTTTCATCATCACAGAACAATTCGTTTTCTTCCTCAGGAGACAGCAGAACAATAGAATCATCGACATACTCTGTTGTTTCATTATCCACATTACTTATTGAAGTCATCTCGATTTCATTTAAGTAATAATTATAGTCTTTAGAAGAATTATCTTTAATCAACTTTATACTTTTATTCTTTTCAGCTACACCAATCTGACCTTTTACAACATGTTTTACCTGTGGAGGCATTCCAGGCAATATTCCCTTTTTTTTGGAAAATCTGACCTTCCCACTGTTAACTTTCAAAATAGTTTGCTTCAGTTTTTCGTTATATGAAACTTCAAACTCGGTACCTTCAACTCCAGAAACAGAATTGAATGTTTCAACAGCATAACCATTTTTCTTTTTTCCTTTAAAAAGAGACCAGAGGCGTCCAAAGTACAAAAATACACCACTTCTCTTTTTCTTATTAATCCGGTTTACTATCTTGATCAAACTATTTTTTCTTATTCTTATTTTCGTATCCATTCCTTCATAATCAAGTTGAATTTCAGCTTCGGTATTTTTACCAGACTGAATAAAATAATCCAAATCAACTGGCATTCCTTTTTTTAAAAGAGTCCCTTTTTCATCTTTTGTTTTTTTTATAAATAATTTATAATCACCTGTAATATTGGTTACTTTTCCTACTTTAACAGCCCATAGATTTGAAAAAATCAAAATTGAAATTATTAAAAATAATACAATTTTTTTCATATTTCAAACTCCTCTATTCAATAGTTGATATTATTATAACATAAATTAAACCCTTCACTGGTTTATACTAACCCGCCGTGCATGAGCGAATCTTGAATTTTTCTGCATCAGTTCAAGCTTGCGGCGTATAAACAATACGCCTCAGCTTGCCTTGACTGAAAAAATCCAACCTTCATCTCATGCACGGCGGGTTGAGAAGGTTAAAAAATAAAGAAAAAATAAATATTGCATATTTAGTTTTTTTGATATATGTTAATAATCAATTTTATTTGTAGGATTTTTTTATGTTGAAGGTAAAACAGTTTCGTTACCACAGTGATAATCTTGGTTATCTTGTTTATGGTTTAGTTGAAGCTATCGCAATTGATCCAGGTGCTCCGGAAATTATTTTTGAATTTATAAAAGACGAAAACCTTTTTTTAAAAAAGATTTATAATACTCATAATCATTTCGATCATCTTATGGGAAATGAAAAGCTTGAAGAATTATCCGGAATGACTTCAGTAAAAAATAATGAACTTCCGACAAATGACAGGATTGAAATCGGCGATGATTTTCTTTCAATAATACATACGCCCGGTCATACAAAAGATTCAATCTGTTTTTATTACAAAGATAAGTTTATCATTACCGGTGATACTTTGTTCATCGCAAATGTAGGGAATTGCCCTGATAAAGATGCTGAAATTTTCCTAGATGGTCTAAATAAAATACAGTCTCTTCCAGATAATGTTGAAATCTATCCAGGGCATGATTATACTGAACGTTCATTGAAAAGGGCTATGGTAATTGAGCCTTCGAATATGGATATTTTAGAATTTCAGAAATCTTATTCCAGAAGTAAGATTGTCAGCTCAATAGGAACCGAGAAAAAAATCAATACTTATCTCAGAACTGATAAGGATGAAGTTGTAAAGCATCTTTTGGCTAAGGGGATGGATATATCGTCACCACTAGCGAGATTTAAGTCATTTTTAAAATTATATTAGTTTCAACATTCGATAAAAATATGGTTAAAGGGCTTTCATCATAGCTTCTATCTTTTTCGCATGCACTATCTCATCTGCATGAATTTCAAGAATTTTACTATTTTTCCATTGTTCTTTGTATGAATTTCCAAACTGAAGATAAAATTCTGCCATACGTATTTCTTGTGCATGAGCATATTTTAAGATTGCTATCTGATCAATATTCTCCGGTAACATATCATTAAAAATGGATACTTCATCTAACAGCATATTCAATTTCTCCATTTCTTTTTCACCAATTGGATATGGCATCCATTTACGAAGCTGTTTTTGTAGTTTTATGCTATGTTTTTTTTCATCCTGTGAAAGAATATCAAAAAGATTGATCAACTTCTGATCTGTTACTTTATTTTTTAAAGCCCTGTAAAAAAGCATTCCAGTTTCTTCAATTTTAACTGCTATATGTAGAAGATCCCTTAGTTTAACTTTTTTAGAATTTTTATCAAATGGAAGTCGGATTTTCGAATTAAGATCTCTTTGATTTTTTAATAGAAAAATACTTATCGCCAGAACTGAAACAATAAGTCCTGAAATAAGACCAAAAAAATATGAACTCTTTCCATCAATGGGGGGTCCATAAATAGAAAAAATCAAAAGAAGCATTGAACTAGAAATAAAAAAATTCAAACCGGTAAAAAATTTGATCCCACGATTCAAATTTCGACTGGAATAAATTGAAATCACACTCGAGGCCAATACTGTAAATGCAGAAAAAAGAAAATTAAATAAAAATCCGTTTTGCATTTTTTTCTTTTAGAAGTGAGTTAAACATCTGAATTTCAAATTTCTCTCATTTATGACGCAGATTCTGCCATACAATATTCACTGTTATTTATTAATCCAAATGCAATAAGTCCCATAAAAACACATAGTAATGACAAAAAAACACCAGCAACTAACATAACTAAATTCTCCTAAAATTTATATTTGTCGGCAATCTAATCTTAAAAGTCCGACTAAATTATTATTCGTTTTTTATATCGGCACAAGACAAAATATAGAACACAATAAAAAATCTAGCCACAGATTAACACTGATAAAAACAGATAAAAATTGACCTTAACATATAAAAAATCTATATAAAATTCGCATATGTACTGTACGGTGTCAGGTCTCTCGTTGGACTCGTCTCTAATGCGAGACCTGGACACCGCAACGCATATCTTGATTGGACATACCATGCCATTCTCAATTTTCATTTGTCATTTTGTAATTAATAGTTATAATTAGATAAGGTAGAAACTTATGAAATATTTTTTAGTTGTAATTTTATTATTAAGTACGTTTTCAAGTGTTGGTTTCAGTTGGGGATCATTATCTCATCGTTCCATGACTCTTTCAGCTGCTGAGCAACTTGAAAAAGACATGCCTTTTTTAAAAGATGAGCGGTATCGAAAAATCTTTGTTGCTGCTTCTTCTGAACCAGATGCATTCGTAAAATCAGACCCTAAAATTCACAAACATCTCCACGACATCGATATGGTTCGAGCATATATTAGGATTGCCAACAAACAAACATCAAAGGAAAAAAGACTTGAAATACTTGCCCGGGCTTTTGGGAACTATGCACATATTATGGAAGATCGGACAACTGATAACGGTGGATACCATTCCAGTAAAATAACCTTTTATAAATATCCAAAAGGTGGTATTAACAATTCTTTTATTGACCTCGTGCCCGATCTTGTGGAATTTCCAAAACATAAAAAAGAACTTGATGCTCTTAAATCCAATTCTGTTGATCCTGAATTACTGCACACAGTAATGCATGAGTATAATAAAATAAAATTAGAGACTGGTAAACCAACTGAAAGAATAGAAAAAATACCTTCTCTTGAAGAAATTAAGGCTGCATCTTCAAAACTTGGTAAAATAATAACAGCTACTAAACGATTATCCATTGGACTTCACAAGGGAAAAAAAGACCTTATGAAAGAAATAGATGCTCATCTTTCTGATAGATACGCCGGAATTGATGGAAAAGGCGGTGGGATGAATGACTGTGCTAAAACTGCAGTCGCATCCATTAAAGACATTGCACTTGAAACAGGATTGACCACTTCTGATTTTACTTTGCCTCCTGAAAAAAAACTTAGTTTAGCGGATACTGTAAAAAATGCTTTGACCGGCGCAGTGAAAAGTACAGGTTATTTTCTTTTTCACTCTGTTCCACGTAAAATTTCTGATGCTACTGTACCGCTCGGAGTCAAAGGCTATGGAAAAATTGCTGAAAATAATGATGCACTAAGAAAATTTATGGAAGTTCAGATGGCAAAACATGCAATTGGAATACCAAAAGATCCAAATAATCCAATTACTAAATTTTTTCTTACAATGGCAGGCCATAACAATATCACACTGGATGAACTCCTATTAACATCCCAGGAAAATGTGAAAACTGATTCATATGATGCAAGATTATATGATGCACAGTTGAGAGTCAAAATTGCAGAGTTAAAGTTAAAGCAGGCCAAGGACAAACTCAATAATAAACGCTGGTGGAAATTCTGGACCTGGGGATCAAAAGCTCAGGAAAATTACAATCAGGCTATAAAAGACTTGGAAAATGCCAAAAATGGACTTGCTTCAGTTACAAAAGTAACCAGCAAAGAAGGTGTATTTTCGTCTGAAAATACCTATTTAAAATTTATTGCTGCTTCTAAAAAATTGAATACTCTTATTGATTCTGGAAAAACAGGTACAGATGAATACAACGTTGCTTTAAAAGAATTTCAGGAAGCAAAAATCAAATACGAAGCTTCCAAATCCCAGATCAAATAATTTTATCTCTTTCTTTAACCCTATTTGATTTTACAATACTGGTTCAGCACTACAAACGAGATAATGATTGAATTTTATCAAATACTCTCTTCTTTTATTTTATCTTTTTTATTTTTATTTATATTCATCTATCCTGCGTTCTGAATGAGATGAAGGTTGGATTTTTCAAGGCAATTTATGCTGAGGTGTAGTATCCTACTCCGCAAGCATAAATTGTCGCAGAAAAATTCAACCTTCGCTCATTCAGGACGCAGGAGATTGTGGCATTCCATTGCTTCATTATACTTTCCCACCTTATCATAACAAAGCCCAAGCATATACATAGCATCCCTGTTTGATTTATTCAACAAAAGACACTTTTTAAGAGATTCTATCGCTTGATCAAATTTTTTCATCTTAAAAAAAGCAATTCCAATTTCGTATATTAATTGATTATCATCACTATCGATTAAAAGAGCTTTTTCGAAATATGAAATACTTTTCTTATAGTCCTTAACATTTGAAAAGACTTTTCCAGCTTCAATCAAAACATAAGCCGAATCTGGATATAATTCAACTACTTCATTAATCAATTGTTCTGCTTCAACAAGATTTCCTTCCTTAAGCTTGATCACACCTTCCCAGAATTTGATCATTTTGTAATTTTTATTTCTTCTTCCTACTTTAAAAAAGGCATTTTCAGCATCAGTGTAACTTCCTAATTCAATAAGAATAAGGCCTCTGTTAAACCATGTAGTTTGATCTCCAGGATTTATTCTAATGGCTGAATCGATACTTTCCAGAGCTTCATCAAACTTATTCAACCTATAAAGTGCGACCCCCATCTCCCTATAGGAATCAGAATCCTCTGGAGAAATGTCAATGGCCTTTGAAAAAAATTGAATTGCAGCCTGAAGATTATTCTCTTTTAGATAAAGTTTTCCACGGACATGCCATGCATATGATTCATCAGGATGATTAGTTGTAATCTTAATATAGATATTATGGGCTTTTTCTGTTTCATTCAATCCAAAAAACGCTATTCCAAGATTCAAAAGGGCATTGATCTTTTCAGGTTCCTTCATCAGAACAAAATTGAAACAATCTACAGCTTCTGCAAATCTTTTCATCTCGTTTAACGCTAAACCTTTATTATTATGCGCAATCATATTTTCTGGATCTATCTGAATAGCATCATCATATGCTATTATTGCTTCATTATCTCGCGCTAGAAGAAGTAATATTTCTGCTTTTCTAAGTAAAACTTCTCCAAATTCAGAATCTAATTCCAATATTCGTTCATAACACTCAAGCGAATCCTCAAGAAATCCAAGTAGTTTACTTGTTTTTCCAAATCCCAGCAATGCAGGGACATTATCTGGTTCTATATCCAGAATCATTTTATAACAATCCCTGGCTTTTGAATATTCTTTCAATCGATAAAATGATTCTGCTTTTGAAATCCATAATGCTATATCAGCAGGATTTGAACCAATAGAACTTTCATAGCATTTCAATGCTTCATCGCTTTCGCCGCGTAAAGCGTGTATATAACCTTTTTCATATTCTTCATCCAAAGGTCGCCCTAATTTTTTTCTGATATCAAATATCACATTTTCAGATGAATTCAAAAGTGGATTTATCTTTCCAGGATCACCACGTTCAAGTTTAATGAAAAGACTACATTCAAGCAGTGTCATAAGTTTCCTGTAAACTATCCTGATTTTACAATCACGCCATGGTGGATAAAAAATTCCAGTTTCTACATCCTGTCCTTCAAAGCTGAGTTCAATATCTTCCAAAGGTAAAAGTTTACTGCTTCCATCTTCTAAATGAAGAATGACCTGTATACTTCCAAGATCATATCCTTCTCTTTTGGGAACAGTAGTTTCAGATGGATGTGAACTTATCATTAATTCATGATCCTTTTTCACATGACTTGTTTTACCAGGAAAACTTATTATATCAGCACTCATAATATCCATTATATCATAATTTTTGAGCTATTATACATTATGAACAATACATTATTTTAAAGATTTACTTTAGACAGCTGCGTAAGTTCCATTAGTGTCTTTGGTAATTCGCCATCGATTCCAAGTCCTTTTAGAGCCTGACTTGTAATAAATTCAAATTTACCAGGGCCTTTAAACCCATTATCTATCAAACAATCTGCAAAAGCAATGTAGTTTATAAGATATTGTTCTTTAATCTCTGGAGTCATATCTTTTTGAACTGGTCTAAAAAGAATACCGAACTCTCCAGATGACGATATCCATCCAATAAGTGTGAATTCACTTTCCATATTCATTTTAGCCTCATAATGAAAGGTTTTTCTTCCATTGATAAAACAAGGAAGAAATCCAATATGCAGCTCCCCATCAATAAATAAGGAACGGAATAGAAAACCGCCTTTTTCAATCAATATATTCGCATTGGAAAAAGCTGAAAAGATTTCAATCAAATCTTTTGAATCTGTTTCCTGACCATTAATGTAAGTCTTTGTAATGTTAATTTGCATACACATAGAATTATATCAACTACATCATTTTTTTCAAATAAAATTGTTTCTGAATTTAAAGGTAACAATTTGTCCATTTGATTGTTTTCTTTTTTTTACTTCCAAATCCACATGTTGCAGAAAATTTCAAGATTCGTTCATGCAATATGCGGATTAAATTTTTATCTTTACTCGATTGCAAAACGAATGTTATCATTTTGACAAATAATGATGAATATTCGGAATTAGATATGGAAACAAGTATACAGCAGCAAAATAAGTTGGGCGGAAAAAGATATTATTGTCTTTTCTTAGCGGGAGCAAAAAAAGTAATTGAACATCAACAGGAACTTAACAAAATAAATGTTTTCCCAGTTCCAGATGCTGATACAGGCACAAATATCGCCTCTACAATGCGATACATTATTGACAGTGTTAAACCCCATGAATCTTTTAAGATCACAGCGACCAGGATTGCTGAAGCTGCACTTGATGGTTCACGCGGAAATTCCGGTGCAATATTTACTCAGTTTCTTTATGGAATCAGCGCAGAAGCAACAAATGAAGAGATGATAACAATCCCACAACTGGCAAATCTATTTCAAAGTTCTGTCTCCTATGTCTACGACGCCATTTCAAATCCTGTAGAAGGAACAATACTCACCGTTATCCGTGAATGGGCGTTTTCTTACTTAAAAAATTCCAAGATTATAAGTGATGAAGAAGAGCTTTTCAGAAAAGCATGTATGGATGCTCAAATCTCCCTCGAAGCTACTGCTCCTCGGATGAAAGAATTGGTTGGAACAGAAGTTATTGACGCAGGTGGTAAAGCATTTGTGTTGTTTTTAGAGGGCATCATCGAGTTTATGGAAAATAGCGATCTTAAAAAACTAGTCGTTCGAAAAAGCAAAGTTTATGTTCCAGATGAAATAGATGAATTTTCTCATAATGACTGTAAATTCAGGTATTGTAGTGAAGCATTGATCCAAGGGGAAAATCTTGACCGTGACCTCATCAAAAGAACCTTGAGAGGGATGGGAGATTCTGTCGTCATAATAGGCGCTAAGCACAAAATACGAATACATATACATACAGATACACCGGCAAAATTATTTGCAAAACTAGAGAAATTCGGTACTCTTGTCTACCAGAAAGTTGATGACATTCAAAAACAGATTGAGATCGCTCACAACAGGAAGTGGAAAATTGCCATTGTAACAGATTCTACATGTGATATTCCTGATGACCTTTTTGACAAATACCAGATCCACATGATCCCAATTGATGTTTACTTTGGAGATAATCATTACATAGATAAAATGACCATCACCCCAGATGAATTTTATACAAAAATGACTAAAACAAAAGAAAAAATGAGTTCATCTCAACCCAATATGAAATTATTTCTGAACAATTATTCCTATCTGGCAACACATTATGACAGCGTGATAGCCATACATCTTTCAGAACCACTCAGTGGAACTTATTACAGAAGTAAAAAAGCAGCAGATGTTATCAGTGCCGAGATGGGCAAAAAAATCACTGTTATCAATTCCAAAAATGTTGCTGGAACTCTTGGTCTAATTGTCCTGCATGCGGCAGAAAAGGTGATTCAAGGACTCAACCATGACGAAGTAGTTGATTCTATTATGCACATCATAGATCGTAGTAGAATATACATAAATGTCAGTACCATTGAATATCTTGTAAGAGGCGGAAGAATAAGTCCTTTAAAAGGAATGATTGGAAAGATGGTCAAATTAAAACCAGTCATAGAAATTGATAATTCTGGAAAACTTGTGGTCACAGACTATGCTTTTTCAATTAAATCAAGTGTAAACAAGGTCATCAAAAAAATTAAATTTGATCTTAAATACAATCACATTTCAAAATACGTCATCTTTCATGCTCATGATCATAAAAAAGCAAAATGGTATTCTGATTTGATTGAAGCTGTAATTGGAATTCCACCTGAATACATCATTGAAATTTCACCCGTAGTAGGTTTAAATGCTGGAATCGGTGCAATTGCAGTTGGATATATCCTGGAATAGTCAAGATGCTTCTATATAATTTTTTAGAGCCAGTTCAAAATCATGAAAAGGATTCTCAAGGTTATTTTCAAAATTCCATTGCTTTCTTTAAGTTGATTTTCACCTGTTTTAAGTCTTCTGTTTTCATTTTCCCTAATTTTTTGTAAACCAGATTGGATTTAAATGTTTGTATTACTGCCATTACCTGCGAAGGAAAATGTAATCCTGCTTCTTTCCATTTTTTTATTCCTGTATCTCCTGGAAGTGTTCTTTTTACATTGCTGGTAATTGCTGCAATTATAACTTCCTGTCGTACTGTGTTATATTCATTTCCGCTGATGATCAATGCTGGTCTTTTCTTCGACCCTTTTCCTTCGCTGAATACTACATTTAACAGTACAACATCACCTCGTTTATAATTGGTCATAATAACTGTCCTTTTCGTTGTCCCATATCTCTTCCAACACTGCTGTTGGCATTGTCGTCATTTGTTCTAATTCATCATCTGCCTGCATTTCTTTCCAAACACACTCTAATACATATTCCCGTATTGTTTTTCCTTGCAAGGCTGCCATTGCTTTTATTTTGCGATGTTCTTCTGGTTTTACATCAATGCTTAATCTTTCATTCTTCTTTTTCTTTACTGCTAGTGACATTTTTATCACCTCCAATTACATTTTACCACATTTGTACATTTGTGTCTTTGTGTTTTTGTGTCATTAAATAATATCATTAAATCTAAAGTATATATACTATAGACTTAACGGTTTAATCTTTGAGTGGAAGGAAATATATAGTGCCGTGTTTTTCAGCGAATAGAAATGTACAGGAATCAAATTAAGCGTTTTCAAGTGTCTTTTCTTCATCAGAACAGTTGTCCTGCTTAAGTTTTTCAACATCTTCATTGGTAAGTTCTTCATCGAAAAAATAATATTTTTTGGCAAGTTTTCCTATACTGTATGTTCCAGAATAGGCAACTATTCCATTGATCACATTTCCTATCCCAGTAAGCTTTGCAATAGATCGTGCAATAACTTTCAGACCAAGTCCACTTTTGACCACAACTGAGCCAGCAATTGTTAAATGACCTCGATTACTATTACTGATTTTCCTGATAGTTTGAACCATAAATAATTGTACTGCTGCAAGAACAGGAAGATCTGCAAATGGAACTGGAACTGCCCCTATTATTCCTGTCAATATCGAACAAATAAAAATAACTTCATCAATTACATCTTCCTTGATGTCTGTCATTTCAGAAATAAATGAAAATTTGACTTTTGACCTCTCAGGAAGAACCTGAAATATATGTCTAATTATCCCCTCAACATTGTACCACCACTTGTATTTAAGGTCTTCAGACAAACTTGGTTCACATGCAACGGGAAGAATTTCATCTACAAGAATATTAAGATCGAAGTCCTGATTCAACAATTTTACATTCTTATACAGATTTACACGAGCTCCTTCAATTTTTCTCAATTTTTCTTCAACCGAAAACTCTGCTCTTGTATCAATTTTATCACATTGAGTCATAACCGGAAGAATCACTAGTGAAGTGTCATTAATGATGTTGACTATTGCATTAAGTTTCTCGATTTCTTCTCCAAGTCTGGCTGAGGTTTCTTCTGCTTTATGTGTAAAAAGTATAAGATCAACAGGATATTGTTGAATTATCTCTTTGACCTGTTCTTCAATTATTCGATCACTGTTTTCTGGATCTCCATATCCTCTGGCATCGATCATTGTAATATCTTTATGATCATAGATTTCCCATTGATAAGTCCCGATAGTATAGTCTCCGACTTTAGCTTTTTCATGTCCCAGAATCGCATTAAGCAAAGAGCTTTTTCCACTACCTCGCCTGCCTTGAAAAAGAATAACAGGCTTTTTAAAATAAAGTTTCTTGATTTTGACCTTTAAAAGCTGAATCTTGCTTTTAAGATCCCCCCACGGAATAAATGTTGATATATTTTCAAGTATTTCCAATAGATTTTTGATCTCTACTATATCTGAATCTATACCTGAATCGTTCTCAATATTATCTATCCAGCTCCGAACATCCAGATTCAGTTTCTTTATTTCTTCTGATCCAATCAGTTTCTCCCAATCTTCCTTTGAATATTTTGAGATATGATCAAATAACTGTTTATATTCTATATTATCTTCATTTTTATTCAGTGAATTCATTTTTTTCACTCCTTAAAGGTTCCTTTTCAAGCAATTTAATCACTAGATTCCCCAAATCTGATTCAAGCTTTTTTTGATCTTCAAGCATCTTTCTGATCTCTTCAAGAGTCTCTAATACTCGTTGATTTTCCGCATTTTTTCTATGTGATTTAACTTCATCTATCAGTAATTTAAGAGTTTTTTCTTCAGTTCCAAGAATAAATTCTTTCAATTCTGATATACCATACCAGAAATCCGGAGCATTTGGATCTGATGCTATAAACTTTATATCCCCCGGGTTTTGAATTCCATATAATTTCATAAACCGGATAAATTCTGTTTCTATTCTTTTTATATTTCCCCATTTTTCAACATTGGAAACAGATTCCCGACTTGGAGAGACATTGTCAATTTTTGTAAGTATCGGTACAATACCTTTATAATTGCCACCAACAAGAGAAACCAGCAAACTTATTTCCATCTGTATCCTTGCCGAAACTTCAGTAGAATCGTGAAAAAACAGGATTGAATCAATCATTTTTCCTTCGAGATATTCATCAAATTTCTCTTTAGAAAATTCCGGCGATCCAAGTTTTTCAATTTCAGCAAACAACTGTTCATTGATAGTGAATGATTTTATTATATCATTGCTTCCTCTATCCCTTTTATATTCATCTTTGAATACATTTTTAATCGCAGATGATTTCCCGCATTTAGTACGTCCAAAAATCAGAACAACACTTTTTTTGTTATCACATTCATATTCCATCACGCAATTCTTCAACTTTTCAATCAATTCATTCAGCATTAGACAGTTATTTTCATTTTTTTCATTTTCAGCATTACTCTCTAATTCATCAATTAATTCATCCATGTCAACTGAGCCATATCTGGGTTTCTCTCTAAAAAGAATGTAATATACTAATCCTGAAATTATAGAAATAGCAAGTACGGGATAAAATATATCGTTAAAACTGTATTCATGAAGAATAAGGCTGAATATTAAAAAAGCGTAACCTCTTAAAAGTCCCTTTATTATATTTTCAAAAGCTGTATGTATCGTTGTTTCAGAAGTAATTTCATCTACAATGCGCTGCTCTAGCTTTTTTTCAAGATAATTACCTATTTTTTGAAATTTCTTGAGATATTTAAGTTTTGCTGCTGCTACCCGAAACTTATCAAGTTTTTTAGACATTTTTCTAAGATCAACTTTAACTGTTAATAAAGAAACATTAAAATCAATCGAAATATTTTTAAGATCAAGAAGCCCACTTTTAATACCTCTGTAGAGCAGATATAGAATAAAAATACAAATATAAAAATCCAGGAAAGTATTACTGGTAAGAGTAGTTCTTCCACGTGGGATAGAAAAGAACGGGGTCATCAACATGAAGGATAAATAGATACAATATAGATAAAATAAAGAAAAAATACGAAGTTTGTTCTTTCTCCATTGTTTTTTTACTTCAAACGAAAGACTCTTTACTCCACTTTCTGAAATATAAGGAAGTATCATCTCTACAAGTTTCAGCATATAAAAACCACTGATTATTGCCGGCACAAGTATATTCAGCCATAGTAATGTCTTAATTAGAGTCAAATACATAAAAAATTCACCTTAATATCTCAATAATACACCAAATCTTCAATTTAGTATAGTCGTTAGCTAAAGCAAGGTATCCACGCTGTTTTTTGAAACCAAATAAAACTTTCTTTCATTTTTTTTATTGTTTGATTTACCTTGCCATAAACATGTGATATACTGAAAGTGACAAATAGTGTTTTGAGGACTTAAATGAACAAACAAGTCATAATTTTGGGATTATTTATATTAGCTCTGGTCGGTTATTTACTGGGCAGTACTACTTCTTCGCAAAGCAAGATTGGTGTTATCAATGATCTTGGACTTTGCAAAGGACGAATTTCCTTATTGACTGTTTATCTTTCAAAATTTGAACTTGCACAGAAAGATCTTCTTGGTTCAGACGCAAAGATCATCCAGGGTGGCGGGGAAAATCTTGTTACTTACCGGCTTGACTCTCGTGGTTATCTGTCAAAAATGCCAGTGTGCAAAACAGGAAGTATGCCTAATTCATATTTTGTTCAGAAAAATATAGATGGTTCTTTCCGCATAGAATGTTCAAAACATGGCAGCATGCATGAAATCAATGCAAAAATGGCAAAATATAAAAAAGAATTGGGACTATAATCTGTTTCCCATACTAAAATCCATACAGAAAACAAAATGAATTATGCGAGATTTTTTTAATTCTACACGAAAAGATCTTAAAAGTTACCTTTCAGAAATTTCTGAATCCGTTGTGCATGCCGTTTCATTGCTTAAGTACGTTTATAAAAATGCCCCGGCCAAACCTTGGGAAACGCCAACACTGTCAATAAAACTCAAAAAAATTATTAATAATAGTTTTTACCTTAAACCTCTTGAAATTATTTGTTTTCAAGAATCCAAATTGGACAGTACAATCAAATTTGTATTTAATCTAAAAGATAGCGCACAAATCGAAACAGTCTTAATGCCTGAACCGCACAGGATCACATTATGTATTTCAAGTCAGGTAGGTTGCAGACAGGCGTGTAGTTTCTGCCAGACAAGTCGTATGGGACTTGTTAGAAATCTTACAACAGGTGAAATCATAAACCAGATTTATACAGTCAAGTTATGGTTAAAAAATAATTCTGACTGGTTAATAAAAAACAACTATGATGTTAATAGCACTGTCTCAAATATTGTATTTATGGGCATGGGCGAGCCGCTGGATAATGTTAGCGATGTAATTAGATCAATTGATATTATAACAGATGGCAATGGTTTTGAGATAGCTCAAAAGAGGGTTTCTGTCTCAACTGCTGGCCATGTTGATGGTCTAAAAAAACTGCACAATGCATTCCCAAGAATTCCAATAGCTTTAAGTCTACTTAATCCATTTGAATCAGAACGCTCAAAATTTATGCCTATTAACAAGAAATGGCCAATTTCAGAGGTAATTAAAACATTAATCCAAATACAGAAAGAAAACAACAAATTTGTTTTCATCCAGTACCCAATGATCAAAGATTTTAATGATACAAAAAAACATGCAATCAAGCTATCAGAAATACTTGAACCATTGAATGCACGGATAAATATTATCCACTATAATCCTATCAATGATGCTAATTTTGAAACTGCTGATTCTGGAAACATCCAGTTATTCCGCGATATTCTTCACAACGCTGGATACATGGTTACTGTAAGAAAAAGTAATGGACAGGATATCTCTGCTGGATGCGGACAGTTGATTCAAAAAAAGAAAAAATAGCTCACACAAAGGCACTAAGGCACAAAGAAAAAAAATTATCTTATGCACCAAACATTGTATTGGAAAGATACAAAGTTAATACCAGATAGGGTCAGAAGGACTTTTGTTTAGCTCGATGATCGAGCTGAATGAAATGTGCCCTGACCCTGTTAGATAAATACCAAATACTAATATAGATGGAGTCACATGGAACTTTTGTTAACTTGACGTTTGACTGTGTCACAATCCTTCCGTCATCGTGCCTGTGCCCTATAGGGTACGACTTGATCGCAGGATCCATCTTTGGGGGTTTTAACAATTTAAATAGATTCTGCGGTCTAGCCGCAGAATGACGATGGTTAATCAAAAAAGGAGGGCCAATTGGCCCTCCTCTATAATATTTATCTAATTATCTATCTATTTAAAAAAGTTTGTTACCATTTGAATAATCTGATTGATATCAACTTTATCATTCAAATATAAAACGATAGGTACGCAAACAAGTGAAACAATGGACATCAGCTTAATAAGAATGTTCATTGCAGGACCGCTTGTATCTTTGAAAGGATCACCTACAGTATCACCAACAACCGCAGCTTTATGAGCTTTGCTTCCTTTTCCGCCCAGATGACCTTCTTCGATATACTTTTTAGCATTATCCCATGCTCCACCAGCATTTGACATCATAATGGCCATCAATACACCAGTTGCAGTTGCTCCTGCTAAAAAACCACCCAATGCTTGTACACCAAGTACTGCACCGATAAAAAGGGGAAGAATAATAGCCAGTGTACCCGGTGCAATCATTTCATGAAGAGCTGCTTCAGTACTAATTGCAACACACTTGTCTGATTCTGGTTTACCAACTGCGGCCTCTTCTGCTTTCTTCATTTCTTCTTCAGAATATTCTTCACCAAGCTCTTTTTTCTTGAAAAATGTAAGAACATGAGCAAGTTCTGGAATTTCTCTGAACTGACGTCTTACTTCATCAACCATCTTTCCAGCGGCTCGGCCAACGGCCTTCATTGTAAGAGCAGCAAAAAGAAATGGTACTGAAGCGCCAAAAAGCAAACCGATTACTACACGAGCTTTTGTAACATCAATAACAATCGGAGTACCAGTAGTAGCCTGCACCGTTTGTGCAAATGCAGCAAAAAGAGCCAGTGATGTTAAAGCAGCAGAACCAATTGCAAATCCTTTACCTACTGCAGCAGTTGTATTTCCAATCGCATCAAGTTTATCAGTAATTTTTCTTACTTCAGGATCACAACCAGCCATTTCAGCAATTCCACCAGCATTATCTGCAATTGGGCCATAACCATCAACACTCATCGTCATTCCAGTTGTTGCCAACATTCCAACCGCTGCAATTCCAATTCCATACAATCCATATATATATGGAGATAAACTAGCAGCAATCATTTTTGCCTGCAGCGCTGTATTAGCATAATCAGTTGCAAATGCATATTTCCCAGATTTGTATGCAATACCTACTGCGATACAAATTGTCCAGATTGGATAAGTCGTTGACTGCATACCAGTAGCAAGTCCACCAATAATATTAGTAGCTGCACCGCCACTGTCTCCAGCTTCTGCAATATCAATAACTGGTCCACCAGATGTATAATATTCACTTAAAGCAGCAATAATCAATCCTGCAACAATACCAGCAAGTAATGCGATAAAATACCAGAAAGTACCCATAATTATTTTTATCAAAACAAAACTTGCAATCGCAAGTATTATATTACTTATTACAGTTCCCATTCTAAGTGCACTTGCAGGAGCCCAGCCGCGAGAGTTTTTAACGATCATAACAGAAATAAGTGAAGCAAGTGTTCCAATAAATGCAATAAGGATCGGAAGAATCTGATATCTGATATCACCTGCACCAAGAAATATTCCAAGTGCGATAGTAGCAATAATAGAACCAATAAATGATTCAAACAAATCAGCACCCATTCCAGCGGTATCACCAACGCAGTCACCTACATTATCTGCAATAACGGCAGGGTTTCTTGGATCATCTTCAGGAATTCCAGCTTCAACTTTTCCAACAAGATCTGCACCAACATCAGCAGCTTTTGTATATATACCACCACCAACACGTGCAAAAAGAGCAATAGAACTTGCTCCCATTCCAAATCCACTAAGGATTTTTGCAATATCAGCCAGCGGATAACCAAGCATTTTCAGAAGACCATAGATAAGTCCCATGCCAAGTATCGCAAGACTGGCAACGGTTACACCCATTACAGAACCACCGCTGAAAGCCATCTGAAGAGCCTTGTTTTCACTCTCCATCGCAGCTTGAGTCGTTCTTACATTAGCCCTGGTTGCTGCTGCCATACCGATATATCCTGCACCCATCGAACAAATAGCACCAAATGCAAATGCAAGTGCTGTTTCAAAACCAATTCCCACTAAGAGAATTACAAAAACGATTATACCAAAATATATTACAATTTTTCGTTCTCTGTTAAGAAAAGACATAGCCCCATCATAGATTTCATTAGAAAGGCTTTTCATCTTTTCATTCTTGATCTCGACCTTAAGGATCTCCTTATATGTCTTCCAGGCATAATATAATCCTGCAAAGCCTAGAATAACTGACATAATCGGTATACTTCTCAAAAAGTTTGTCATACGCATCTCCCTTATGTTATTTGTCTTTTGAAATATTTTAATTAATTTATATATAAAGTGTCAAGAATTTTAAAATCGTTTCCGACCCATTAAAGGCAACACTTTATCGAGCATTCTATTTTTGTCTTTATAACTCAAAAATGCAGATTTAAAGCCATGTGTTATGATGTTTTTAATATCATCCATCGAAAAATCAAATGTCTCAGCCAGAAGAAATAGTTCTTTGGACATCGTAGTATTTGAAACAAGACGATTATCTGTATTAATAGTTACTCTGAGTCCAAAATCATAATAAAATTTGAGAGGATGATTTTCAATTTTATCAATACTATTGGTATGAATATTACTTATTGGACAAATTTCAAGCGGGATTCTATGATCATTGACATAATTTAATAAATCTCCATTTTCTCTCAACCTTGTTCCATGACCAATTCTATGTGCACCACAATAGTGAACTGCCTGAGAAATTGATTCAGGACCATATGCTTCTCCAGCGTGGAGAGTACAATTAATATTATTATTGAGTATCAGAAAGAATGCTTCCTTATGATTTTTTGCAGGAAAATTCGCTTCCGCTCCCGCAAGGTCAAAACCAATAACTTTTTTATTTTTATACGCAACAGAAAGTTCTGCAAGTCTAAGTGAGATCTCAGGATCAACATGTCGCATACCACAGATTATTATTCCCGTAGTAATATCATATTTTTGTTCGCCTAGATAACATCCTTCAAGAACGGCATCAACGATTTCAGTGAGTGTCAATCCTTTGTTTTGGTGTAGAATTGGAGAAAATCTGATTTCAATATATTTTGTATTCTCAAGCGCTGCATCTTCTACAAGTTCAAAAGTAGTTCTTATTAATGAATCTTTTTCCTGCATAACCTGAAGTGTAATATCAAAGGCTCCTAGATAATCAACAAGGCTTACACAGTTTTTATCTTTCATTACATACTTTCTGAGCCCCTGAGGAGTCATAGATGGCAATTTCACTTTATTTTCCTTCGCAAGTTCAATAATTGTCGGAATTCTGAGTGAACCATCAAGATGAACATGTAGATCACATTTTGGTAGTTTTTCGATATCTTCAAATTTTATCTTATTTTTTGCTGACATATTAATAGTACTCCTATATATTTAATATTATTATTGTTCAGTATAGCATTAACCAGAATATTTAACGAGTATTTTCTTTCCCTGCATCCAGATTAGAAATACTTTTTAAGACTAACTACAGACTTATAACCTTTGAAGACTTCTTCAGCAATCGACGCAGTAAAAGGATCATTTAAAACAATTACTCCAATAGGTTTATCATCAGCAATTATTAACTTTCGATAGATACAACCCTCTTTTGCTATCAATGCCTCGCCCACCGAATTCACGGTACTTCCTGCACAATATAATTCAAAATTTTTTAGTTTCAATCGATATTCATTAACTGAACCTTTATATTCTGTATCCTGGCCGGACATGATCATTCCAGCAATTTCACCTTGCTCCTTCGCTGCCAGCCAGTTACCATAGATTACACCACGATGCGATGCGGCATCTCCTGCACAAAATATATTCTTCACCGATGTCTGGAGAATATCATTCACCAGAATACGTTTTTCGGAGAGGATTTTTGATTTGCCAAGGATTTCATTGTTAAATCTGACACCTGTTGCAATTATTACTGCATCACAACTAAGTTCAATACCACTATCAAACTTTAAACTTTTAATAGAATTTTCGTCCTCGGTTATTTCATTTACATTTTCATTTGTAATAACTTCAATTCCATTCTTGATCAATGTTGACATGAGCAGTTCAGACGCATGCCAATCAAGCTGCCTTTTCATCAACTGTTTTTTGCATTCAACCAGTTTTACAGATTTACCCATTTCATTTAAAACAGATGAAATTTCAACTCCAAGAAGACCTCCACCGATTACAGTTATTTTTGAATAAGAATCAATTTTACTCTTAAAGTACACAAAATCATCAATTTTCGAGAGACCGAAAACATCACTGGCTTCAATTCTCTTTATTTTTGGATAATCAACTTCATTCCCCGTCGCAATCAATAATTTATCGTATAAAAGAATTTCATTATCATCCAGAATCACTTGATTTTTCACATCATCTATCTGAACAACTTTTTTTTCCACAACGTGTGTCACTGCCGGATCATAATCTTCATCAGTTCTGGAAACTATTCCTTCAAATTCAACATTGTTTCCGAATGACTCTATAATATCTGGTCTGAAAAAAAATCTATTTCCAGAATCTGTAACAATAGTGATATCTGCATCATTTTCATATTTCCTTATCACCCGAGCTGCAGTTTTTCCAGCAATACCGTTTCCAACAATTAAATACTTCATCCCAAAACTCCACCAATTATGCTTTATTATTTCATAATCATTTACACTCAAATATATTACATTTTTTCACTATTAAAAGTCAATTTTGTCAGTTTCTCACAGTAACAAAATATTATTGATTGTGCTATAATAAATTTAATAAAAATTACGTCTATCTGGAGGTTCCTTATGGGATTTATCAAAAAACTTTTTAAATTTTTTTTTATGTTTATCATATTCATTGGACTAGGTATTGCTGCACTTCTTTTTTTTGGAAAATCAAGCGGTGAAGATAATATCAGTGCATTTTTTAAAATGGTTGAGAAATCATCAATAAGCGAAATCCAAACAAGCATTCATCCTTTATTGGCAAAAGAATGTGACACTCAGAGACTTGCCGAATTTATAAAAGCAATTCCAGCTACATTCGGCTCTTTTAAAAATATCAATACAAACGGTTTCAGTTTTTCAGATAATTATAAAAATGGTGTTAGAACTCAAAAGTATGAAGGAACAATGGCTTTTGAAAAACAGGAAGTTCCTCTTGAATTGAAGTTTGTCGATGGAAAACTCATTGGAATACATCTGAAGGACAAGAAACTTTCGGAAAAAATACTTGAATCTTTAAATACTGTACCAGAAAATTCTGACAACTATCAGAAAATCGGGAAGGAATTCTGGAAAAATTGCTTTGATGGTAATATTGATTCTGCTTTTAACATGCTTGCTGAAGTTTTGCAGAAAAAAATAGGTAAAACTTCTTTCGCTCAGATGTTCAAGAAAATGAATCAGACCGGCAAATGCAAAAATATCAGATTTGAAAAAATAATTTCTGATCCTAAAACTCCCAAAGAATTCATCCTTATATTCAGACTGGATTTTCAAAAAAGCAAAAATATATCTGCACATGTTAATTTTCAATATGGTGGCTTAAAATGTTACCTGATTGGATTTAATATTCCTTCTCCTTATGCGAAATAGAGGATAATTGTGAATAGTAAAGAAAGGCTAAAATCGCTCAATGAAGCCTATAAATTTGCGAAGGAAAAATCAATATTTTACCGAAAACATCTACCCGACATTAAAATCTCGTGTAGAGATGATCTATACAGTCTTCCCTACCTGGAAAAAACTCATATCAACGATCACAGTCTTCCAGATGGAACTGATCTGTTTACAGGACCCATTGAAAACTGCATAGTCGTTGCGAGTTCTGGTTCAACTGGCAAAAGAAAATATACGCTTATAGAACGCGAAGTATGGAATAAAGCAATTGAATTCCAGGAAGAAGCTTTAAAATATGGAGGGCTTGAATATGGTGATAAAATAGCCATTCTTTCTGCTGCAGCCCCTTTTGATCCAACTCTATCGGCTCTTATAGAACTTACATTCCGGATTGGTTGTACTGTTCTTCCAGTAACGGGGAATGCTGACATTGATACACTAATAGATTATCTACTTTTATTTAAACCTGATGCAGCTTACGCTGTGCCATCGTTTGCTTTGAGGATTGCTCAAAGAGTAGTTGAAAGAAATGAGAATATTCATCTGGATAAATTGGTCTATGTTGGTGAACATCTTGGCAATCAGGCCGAAAAAAGATTAAAAGAAGTCTTCAAATGTTCAAAAATTTTTGCTGCTGGTTACACAACTGCTGATACAGGACTTCTTGGAATACCATCAAAAGAAGAAACAAATATATATCATGCTGTAGAGGATTTCCATTTTATTGAGATCATTGATCCCGATACTGGAAAAGAAGCCTGTAAAGGTGTAACTGGTGAAATTGTTGTCAGTAACTATTTCAGAAAACTGTTTCCACTAATTCGATTCCGAACAAAAGACCTGGCCTACTGGCTGGATGACGAGCAAACACCTGATTCTATTGGAAGACGATTTGTCCTTCTGGGGCGTGGTGAAGATGAGATTATGATACGAGCAATGGAAGTACCAACTGATATTTTTGTTGAAACAGTACAAAGCATTCCTGAATTTTCAGGACCACTTCAGATCATAATTGACATTATCCAGGGAGTTACTGAAATCAATGTAAAAGCAGAATGTAACATGTCTGAAAAAGCAATTGAAGCATCACATTTAATCAGAAAAAAAATACTGGATTTAAATCCTGAATTAAAACATGAAGTTGAGGACGAAAAAATAATAGCCCTTACTGTAACCCCTGTTAAGAATAACAGTCTTCCAAATACATTATCAGGAAAAGTAAAACTTGTAATCGATCGGAGAATTGATTGATATGGAACTTAAAAAGATCATTGAAGAAGAAAAAAAAATTTTTGACTCTGCAAGAGAAAAAGTGATTAAAACTGCTCAAACTATTTTAGATAAAGTTCCAGCATATAAAGAATTTCTATCTAGCAATAATTTCAACAACGCAAAAATATCAACATTTGCCGAATTTGAAAAACTACCATATCAAACCAAACACAATTACATTATGGAGTTTGACTTAAAGTCGAGATGTCTAGACGGAACTTTAAAAAACAAACATGTTATTTTCTCAAGTTCCGGAAGCACCGGCGAACCGCAATACTGGGCAATCAATCCTGAAGATGAGAAAGATTTTCCAGCCATATATAATAAGATGTTAAAACTGTCATTGGACTATGAAAACAAAAGCTGTCTAATCGTCATTTGCCTTGGCCTTGGCGCATGGGTAAGTGGGCTCCAAACTCACTGGGCATTACGGCAAGCCGGGATTGAAAATAATGGTGCTTTCACTGTAGCAACACCTGGAATTGATTTTGATTCTGCAATTCACTTCATTAAGGAACTTGGACCATCATATGACACCATCTTTTTGATCAGCTATCCCGGAATGGTTAAAGCAATTTTTGAAGCTGGTATACAAAAGAACATCAAACTTGAAGATTATAATATCAGGATAGGTCTTGTTGGCGATAATTTTCCTGAATCATGGCGCATTCACATGGAAAAAAAACTTGGAATCGATCCTGTAAAAGAACCTATGGGAATATGGGGTGGTTACGGTAGTGCTGATATTGGCGGAATTGGAATAGAATCACCAATGTCAATTGCTATCAGAAAAATTGCTCAGAAAAATCCAGAATTTAAAAATGAAGCATTCGGGAAAAATGGGACTATGCCTTTTTTATGTCGCTGGAATCCAGAATCAATATACGTTGAATGCTGCGATAATGAACTTATTTTTACAAAAATGAAGGCAATACCAGTTGTAAGATATAAAATCCATGATTCTGGAGGAATAATTCCATACTCAAAAATGCTAGGATTGTTGGAAAAACATGGTATTTCACCAGAAAGTCTTCCGTCAGACAGTGGGCTTTATCCAGCTCCACTGCCATTCATATATACTTTTGGAAAATCACACGGCGACATTGTACTGTCGGGCGCAAATATTTATTCTAATCAAATCAAGGAAATCATTTCAAAAAATATGTGGTCTTCAATACTCACTGGTAGATTTAAAATAAAAAAAACTGTTTCTGAAACGTTTGATGAAACATTTAAAATAATAGTTGAACTAGCTTCAGGAACTCCGGTTGAAAAAACTGATCCAGAAAAATGGAGCAGACATTTTCAGGACCAGCTTCGTGAGATCTGTTCAGAATACAATGCGCTTTGCGAAATGACTGATAATCCTGAAAAATATCTCCCTCAAATCCAGCCTCTACCGTTTGGACACGAAAAATTCGTAGATACCACATATAAATCTATATATGTAGAAAAATAAGCAAAAGGAAATGGTTATGAAATCAATAGCAGGAAATTTCGAAAAATTTATAGAAATTTTTAAATTCGCACGTCAAAACTCCAAATTTTATTCAGATCACTATCGGGATATTGAAACTATTGATCTGGATAGCCTGCAATCAATTCCAGCAACATCCAGGGATTCATTTTACCAGTTCAGTCCACCTGAAAACACTGATATGATGACAGGCCCAATGAAAGGTGGATATTTCACAAGAAGTGGTGGAACATCTGGTAAGGAAAAATATGCTTTTACAACTTATGGAGAAGTCCAGACTGGAGCCAAATTGCTTGGAAACATGCTATGTTTAAATGGTATTGATAAAGATGATATTGTTGCAAATCTGTTCATGCCAGGACATATGTACTCGGCCTTTTCTTCAATTTCAATTTCACTTAATCATACAGGATGTGTTCAACTTCCAATTGGTGCAAATTGCGAACCAGATGAGATTTTAAGGTATCTCCTGTCATTTAATCCAAATGTCATACTTGCTGTGCCAAGTCTCCTGATGGGACTTGCTAATCTCGTTGAAAGCAATAATCTTCCTTTAAAAGTCGAAAAGCTCGGATATGCAGGTGAACATCTCAACGAATCATCAAGAGATTATCTGAAAAAAATTCTTGGTGTAAAATCAATATTTTCACTTGGATATGCAGCAGTTGATACTGGAATAATTGGTTACCAGGATAAAACCTGTCACGGTTCAATTCATAAAATTCCAACTGATCATGTAATGGTCGAAATTATTGATCCAAAAACCAATAAGCATGTTGAGCTGGGAGAAGAGGGAGAAATTATTGTAACTAATCTTTTCAGAAAGAGGATTCCTGTTATCAGATATCACGTTGGTGATCGTGGAATTCTTACAAAAGATGGTGAAGACTTTTCATTGAAACTTCTAGGTCGTGCTGGAAATAATATCATGATCTGTGGTTATGAAGTCTCTCTTTCAGTATTCGCCCGTATTCTTTCAAAATTTGATATTGATTCTTCGTATCAGCTTGTAATCGATGCAGAAGGTCCCAGGATAAAAATAACCATTAACTATGAATCCCCTACCGAACAAAAGGAATTTAATCCTGATTTTCTTAAAAACAGTTTAATTGAATCAAGTGAAGTCTTTGCAAAAATGTTTGATGCTGATATACTTTTACCACTTGATATATGCTGGTCAAAACCAGGAACCCTTGAAAAAAATCAGGCATCAGGAAAAATGAAAACGGTTATAGATAAGAGAAGTTAAATATGGCTGTAATCGAATCTTTTGAAACCATAAAACAAAATTCAGAGCATATGGATATCATAAAAAAGTCTAAATTCATTGGACTCTGTTTTTATGCTGAAACCGCAGAAGAATGTAAATCAACTCTCGAAGAAACACGAAAAAAATATTCAGATGCCACACATCATTGCTATGCCTATCATCTTGGAGTAAATAATAATATCCAGAAATTCAGTGATGATGGTGAGCCGAGCGGAACAGCCGGAATGCCAATATTCAAAGTCATTCAACATAAAGCTCTAAAAAACATCCTCGTCATTGTTGTCCGTTACTATGGTGGAATTAAACTTGGTGCAGGTGGATTAGCTCGTGCATATTCAGGAGCATGCAGCGAAGCCCTGAAACTTGCCAGGACAGCTACTAAAATATTAAGTTATACTGGTACACTTACTGTTGATTACCAATTTTCATCTCCACTTGAACATTACCTCAGAAAACAGGGTTATGTAATAGAAAATATTGACTACGCTGAAAAAGTCTCTATTAAAGTTCTTTCAAAACTAAAATGGAACGAATTCAGTGGAATCGTAACTGAGCTTTGTAATGGACAGATTCAAATTTCTGAATGTGAAACGCTTTATTATTATTGGGATTAATCGTTCAGATAAACTTAATTTAATCGTCCTCTCATTCAAACGAAAGATAAAAATATAATGTGTCATGCTCGCGTTTTTTTAATTATAGACACAATATATTCTATACAGTTATCTGAAGAGAATCCCTGCAATCAGATATCAAAAATCAACATAAACTTCCATCTCGGGCGAGAACAAATGACCCGTAGGGCAAAAATATATCGCTCAGTGCAAACGAGTAATTCTAAAATTAAGTTTCATTGACAGAAAACAGTGTGAACATTAAGATAAATATTGTGTGTAACCAATAAAGGAGATAATGAAATGACAGAATTAGAATTATTAATAGATTTTTATACAAATACAGAACGACAAGGTCCAGGAAGTTATCTTGATACTATTCAAGCCTTGAATTTTATGAATATAAATAAAGATCAAGAATTAAAAATTGCAGATATTGGTTGTGGTTCAGGCGGCCAGACTATTACTCTTGCTCAGAATATTAAAGGGCAAATAACCGCAATTGATTTATTTCCCGATTTTTTAGAAGAATTAAATATAAAGTCAGCTGAATTAGGACTTCAGGATAGAATTAAAACAATCACAAAATCAATGGAAGAACTGCCATTCGACAATGACGAACTTGATATTATCTGGTCAGAAGGGGCAATTTATAATATAGGATTTGAAGCAGGAATTAAAAATTGGAAAAAACATTTGAAATCTGGAGGTTATTTGGGGGTTAGCGAAATTACCTGGATAACAAATTCACGACCAAAAGAAATTGAAGATTTTTGGAATGCAGAATATCCTGAAATTGATACAGCATCAGACAAAATCAAACTATTAGAGGGAAATGGCTACTCACCAGTTGGATATTTTGTTTTATCACAAACCAGTTGGCTTGAGAATTTTTACAACCCTATGGAAAAACGATGTTCTGCTTTTCTTGAAAAACATAACAATTCAGAAATGGCAAGAAATGTTGTAGAAGGGCATAAAGAAGAAATTAGAAATTACAAAAAGTATAAAGACTATTATAGTTATGGATTTTATATTGCTAAGAAAATATAGACCGAAAAAAAGATAGCACACACAAGGTATATGAAAAAATATTTATTAAAAAAAATAGTATTATTCCTGCCCTGACCATCTTTTTGAATTAAAATCCCCTTGTATTTTCCTTGAAAAAATTATGCATCTCATTTATTCAACGAAATTGCAAAAAATACCTGCAAATGTTATTTTATAAAAATGTTATCAATAAAAGAAATATACAAAATCGGATTTGGTCCTTCAAGCAGTCATACAATTGGTCCAGTTAAAGCTTCAGAAATATTTAAAGAGAGAAACCCTGATGCAAAATCATTCAAAGTCCAACTTTATGGAAGCCTGGCTTTAACAGGTGTTGGACATCATACGGATGTTGCAATACAAAAAACTCTATTACCTCAAAATACTGAGATTATATGGAAAGAAAAAGAAACTCTTCCACTCCATCCTAATGGAATGATATTTAAAGCATTCGACTCTGAAGAAAAGTCTATTGATACGTGGACTGTTTACAGCATTGGTGGCGGAGATTTACGAGATGACTCTGGAATACTGAACAATAAACAAGTTTATAAATCTCAAAGCCTTACAGATATTCTAGAATATTGTTTAGATGAAGGAAAAACATTTTGGGAATATGTTGAGGATAATGAAGATGATGATATCTGGAAATATCTTAAAAATGTCTGGGATGTCATGAAAGAATCGATAACCAGAGGTCTGGAAGATGAAGGTGTACTTCCAGGAACTTTGAAACTTCCAAGAAAAGCTCATAGATATTTTATAAAAGCAATAAATTCACGAAAATCTATACAGAACATGGGATTATTATATTCATTTGCACTTGCTGTTTCAGAAGAAAATGCTGACTACGGAAAAATTGTTACGGCACCAACGTGCGGTTCTGCTGGTGTATTACCTGCATCACTTTTTTATTTATTGCGTGATGAATATATCAAGGAGCAACATATACTGAAAGCACTTGCAACTGCTGGTTTGATTGGTAATATTGTTAAATCCTGTGCATCCATTTCTGGTGCAGAAGTAGGGTGTCAGGGAGAAATTGGTACAGCATGTGCCATGGCTGCGGGAGCGGCATCTCAATTATTAGGAGGTTCAATTCACCAGATCGAATATGCTGCTGAAATGGGATTTGAACACAATCTTGGTCTTACATGTGATCCAGTTTCTGGATATGTGCAGATTCCATGTATTGAAAGAAATGCAATTGCAGCAGCAAAAGCAATAGAATGTGCAGTTTATACATCATTGTCAGATGGAGCACATAAGATTTCTTTTGATCGCACCGTAAATGTCATGGCAGAGACAGGACATGATATGCAAAGCGCGTACAGAGAAACCAGTATTGGTGGACTTGCCAAAAAATGGGTAAAATTTAAATAGGGAGTAATACATTTCGTTATGACTAAGTTTATTCCTGGTTTACAACTGAGTGAGCAATTTTATAAGAAAATAGTCAAACCACTCATTGAAACAGAATTTCAAGATCTCAAATATTCAGCAGGTTTAATTGGCAGCGGATCAGAAGTACTTGGTTTTGACACCGAACAATCAACAGATCATCATTGGGGACCATGTGTCATGCTCTTTCTTCTTCCCAAAGATATAAGTAAGAAAAATAGAATATCTGATTTTTTATCCAGAAATTTACCTCCAACATTCAAGGGATATTCTACAAATTTTGGAACTCCAGATGAAATTGGTGTTCAACTTCTTTCAAAAGCCGAAAAAGGACAACCAATAAATCATCGCATTGAAATGCATACTATCAAATCTTTTTTCAAAAGGTATCTGCAAATTGATCCCAATAAAAATATCAATGTTTTTGATTGGCTAACATTTTCCGAACAAAAACTCAGAACAATTAAATACGGAAAATTTTTTCACGATCAGCTTGGATTAAACTATTTTAAGGAAAAACTGAATTATTTCCCAAAAGATGTGTGGTTATATCTGCTAGCATCTGAATGGATGAAAATAAGTCAGGAAGAGCCATTTGTTGGACGAACTGGTGATGTGAATGATGAACTTGGATCAAGAATTATTGCTGCCCGGCTAGTTCAATCAATCATGAGATTATGTTTCCTGATGGAAAAAGAATATGCACCATACAGCAAATGGTTCGGAACGGCATTTTTACGTTTAAAATGTGCTAAAAAACTATCCCCTGTTTTAGAAAAAGTGCTTGCTTCAAAAAAATGGTCAACTCGCGAAAAATATCTTTCCAAATCTTACAAAATAATTGCACAAATACACAACGACCTTAAACTTACAAAACCTATTAAAACAGAAGTTTCAAGCTTTCACGGTCGGCCTTATTTAGTAATCCACGGTGAAATCTTCGCGAATGAAATAAAGAATAAGATCAAGGATCATACAATTAAAAATATTCCTTCTGATATTGGTTCTGTTAATCAATTGTCCAATACAGTTGATCTTTTGGAAAATGATTCACTTTTAAATAGACTTAAAATTTTGTATAAATAAAATTCAAAAAGAAACTAAATTCAGAGATTGATAGGATATAATATATATAGAAGAGATAAAATATTATGTGATGTAAAAAGGAAATTTGATGTCTTTTAAACCAGTATACATTGATGGCGAAGTAGTTGAAAACGATATTGATATAATCAGTTCAAGAAACGAAAAATTAAGACTGATTTTAACCAATAAAGCTGCTTATTGGCCAGCAGAAAAAATATTTGCTGTTTCAGATCCAGTAATAGCCGTAAAATCTGATCACAATGAGATTAAAGGAATTGATATCTTTCAGGAAAATTTTCAAATTGGTTTCATTTTTGGAAAACTCCTTGTTTTCATTGGATTTATATGGCTTGTTGCCGGTTGGATTTATTTAGGTTTTCCTGATAATCATCTTGTAATATTGCCTACCTCAATATTCATATCAGTTGGTGCTTTATTTGTAGTCAAAAATCAAGATAAAATCGAAATTACCATTGAATGCGATAAGGGTAATTTATCATGGTCCGGACCTTTTTTCGGGAAAATAAAATCAGCAGAAATTGTAAAAATAATTGATAATTTAAGAGCATGGTCAAATAAATATTCGATTTCTTATACGGAAGACCTTGAATATCCAGAAGAATAATTCATCCTTAATCATATTAATTCATAATCTATGTTTTAGCCTAATTAAGATGTTATAATGAGTCATCAATAGACACGGAGAATATACATATGAATGAGTTAAAGAAAAAAGTTCTATCTGTTCTTAACAAACACCCACTGATAAATTTAGCAACAGTTACCGAAAATGGTAAACCATGGGTACGATATGTTATGACTAAAACAAGCAAAGAAATTGTAATACGTAGTGCAGTTTTTGCAAACAGCAGGAAAATCAAACATATCAGAAACAATCCTGAAGTTCACATTTGCTGTGGTGTCAATGATATGTTTAAAGATACCGAATATTTACAGATCCAGGCTCATGCAGAAATAAGTACTGATAAGGAAGAAAAAGAAAAATATTGGTCAGATATGTTAAAAACATATTTTAAAGGTCCCGAAGATCCAAACTATGTTGTACTAATACTCAAACCTTACAGGATTGAATACTGGGGAATGGGAAAACTGGAACCAGAAATATTAGAACTATGAAAGTAAACTTACATCTTTTTGCGTACAATATTTCTTTATCAATT
>DAOVTB010000319.1 GCA_030633305.1 Candidatus Muiribacteriota bacterium | reverse complement strand
TTCCATTTTTATTCATATTTTGAGCAATTTTAAATTTCATATTGGTATAATTCAACATTGTTCCATGTCTTGATAAGTGATCAGGAGTAATATTCGTAATTACCGATATTTCAGGTTGAAAAAATTTTATATGTTCTAATTGATAAGATGACACTTCAAGTACTGCCGATTCCGGTAATTTATCAAATTCAACAAATTCTGAAAATGGGTGTCCAATGTTTCCGCAAACATATGAAGTCTCATCGCATTTTTTTATCATTTCACCCAATAATGCTGTTGTTGTCGTCTTTCCATTTGTTCCTGTTACAGCAATTATTGGCCTGTTCAAAGCCTGAAAAGCAAGCTCGATTTCTGAGATTACCTCAATTTTTTCTGGAATCTCAAAATTACTGGAAATTTTTTTAATGTCACAACCAGGCGAAAGAACAACAGCTGAAAACATTGAGAAAAACTTACCACTCTGAAAACCCGTTTCTATATAGGATGGGGTTAATGAATTATCTTTTATTATCTTAAATAACTGCTCTGTACTACATCTATCAGTTATACCGTATTCCAGTCCTAACGACTGTAGAAGTTTTGCTGCAGCAATTCCACTCTTGCCGGCGCCGTATACTAGTACAGGTGTTTTCAAATCATCTATTTTGTTCATTTTTAGTCTTTTCTTTATTATTTTCTTCATGCCCTTCGTGTTCTTCGTGGTGAAATCTTTTTCTGTTTTTTCTTCTTCTAGTCTTCCTTCAAATATTCCCGTAAATAATTTCTAATTTCATCCACATACGGAGAATCTTCAAAAAAAGCAAGAAAAGTCTGAAATTCTATAATCATTGAATTTTTATCCATTTTACCCGAAAGCCCCATTCTACATACTTCCAACTGAGAATTTTCAGAATAAAACCTACTCTTTACCTTATTGACCACAAGTTCCTTAAAAGTATCTACAGCACTTTCATATCTGTCTTTATCAAATGTATCAATTGTTCCCTTAATAAATTTAAGAGGAATCTCAGGTTTGGTTATCTTTCCGGTTTGAATCTTCTCAAACAGATTTTTGAAATTTCCACGATTGTATTCCCTGAGACCATCAAGAAAATTACTCAAAGATTCACCAGTTATTCCTTTCATGTATTTATCAATATAATACAGTTTGAAAAGTGCATCATTGGTGACTTTATCTTTCAGATTTTCTTTAATCATTTTAAAAAAGCTCTTGGAAGCAGATTTTAATTTGCCATCATAAAACTGGGTATAACCATATAAATAGTCTGATTTTGTATAAAGCAAAGGTATTTTGTTAACTTCATCAGTCATATTTTCTGAATTCAGCTTTCCATTAATTATATCAATTTCTTTTAATCTACAATGAATAAGGGAAAGATTTGTCGAAGTACATCGTCTTTCCTTTAAAGCACGTTTGTAATACTTTTCTGCACTACTAAGATCTTTTATCCTGGTGAAAAAAAACTCAGCACCCTTAATAAATAACTGTAATCGCAATTCATCCCGGAGTATGTAAAGACCTTTTTCCTCGATTAGACCAATAACTTTAAGAAAAGTCTTGATTGCTTTAAAATCCAGTTTTCTTTCACTTTCAAGGCAAAACCTTGAAAAACATGAATAGCCTACAACAGTTGGTAAATGCTTAAACATCTCAGTACAATAGTTAATCACCGAAATTTTCTCAGAATAACTATTCCTGACATCATTTAAATATGGTTCAATGTATGTCAAAATAAGAAAATCCTGATTTCTTATTTTTTCATCACTATTTTTCCTAAAAAACACAAGGCCTTCAAGCACTCTTCCACATTTTTTGTGGTATTTCATCCCTATACTTATATATTTAATTATTAAAGATGAATCTATTACTATCTTTTTTTTCAATGTAGATAAAACCTGTTTATCTATTTCAGATTCACTTAAAAACATCTGATAAAGATATTCGGCAAGTTTTTCTGGACTAAGGCTCCTGACTCTTAAATATTCATTTACAGCTTCTTCGCGTCTTCCGAGTTTCAAAAGAATCCAGGCTTTCTGACTATAAAGCTTATTTTTCAACCGTTGGTTATTTTCTATAGATTTTATAAACTCAAGACCTTTTTCTAAATAACCATGAGTTGTGTATAACTGTATAAGTTCCTCATAAAACTGAATCCTTCCAGATCTCTGACGTGGACGATTAAGAAATTCCCTGATAAAACTATCAGCCTTATCAGCCTGTTCTGATATCAAATATAACTTAAAAAGTCGTTTTGCATAATTTCCATTATCTTTTGACATCCTGTAAAGGAGTTCCATACGTTGGACTGCTTTTTTCTTCTTTCCGCTTTTAACATATATGTCTACTAGTTTTACCAGATGAAACTGATTATGAGATTCCGATTTGAAGCGTGCCTCATAAATAGCTGCCATTTTTTCATATTCATTGAAATAATCCAGTCCAGCAGTGTACACATTCAGTTTAATTTGTCTCTTTTGATAGAGCTTATCAAACAAAGCTAGAAAATCCACTCTTTTATGAGCTTCATCAATAATGTTAAATATATCATCACTTACAGGAAAACGCAGCGGGTCATTCTTAAGAATCCCCTTTATCACACCATAAGCAAAATCGTTCCTGTTATAGTAACTATACATTTTTATCTTCTCTATAATAATAATAGTAGTTTTAGTAGGACATTCCTTTAGAAGGTTATCCAAATATTTGATATTACTATCAAGTCCACCTTTGATTTTCAGAATATCAAGCATTTCAATAAGAGCCTGTTTAAACCTGTAAGCACTTTCCTTATTAGTCAGAACATCCTTAAAATACTCAAAGCTCTGATCCAGTTCACCCTGACGTTTGTAGATCATTGCCAAACGCCATTTTGCTTCTTTTTTTAAATGGCTAGCTCCATTTTGAGCCAGCATCTGTTTGTAGTAAAATATCGCAAGCTGGCTGTTACCTTTTCTCTCGAACTGAAGCGCCTTGGTATATATTGAATTAATGTTCCTGTTATAATTCTGCTGAGCACTCAAAAAGTTCAAAGTCAAAAAGATCATTATAATAAATAGTATTTTTTTCATATTATTTCTCAATGTATTCATTTATCGCCTTAAAATATTCCTGAAGAAGATTCTCATAACCTTCAACTGCAGGTACGGTATCCTGATCAATGGCTTTAAACTTTTTAAGTTTTCTCTTATCATTTATACCCTGAAGTTCGAAATTCCCCT
>DAOVTB010000288.1 GCA_030633305.1 Candidatus Muiribacteriota bacterium | reverse complement strand
CCTGAATGTCTCGTCATCTGGAAAACGAAGTCCAATTTTTTCAAATGGAAAATCTGATAAAAGTTCCTTATTTTTATAGTAAATAAAAGTATATGGCCCTGGGACTGCTGCTTTTATCAATTCTTTAATCCATTCAGGAATATCCTGTCTCCAAAACTTCAAATAATCCAACTCTTTAGTCAGATGCAATGAAAGAGGCTTTTTAAAATCCCTTCCTTTAAGTTCATATATCTTCCTTGTATCAGTTCCATATATTACACCTAATCCAAGAACTGTTTCAGTCGGGAAAATAAAAATATCACCATTTTTTATTTTTTCTATATCTTCGTTTTTTATATTATTCATGTGTGTCATATTTCATTTTATATTGAACAGGCACAAGGGGCCTACAGTTTATTATTTTCATCCGTGTAATCTATGGCTTTTTTTATCTTTCTTTGTGCCTTCGTGTCTTTGTGTGATTCCTTCTTCTCTATGCCCACTGGTGCCTCTGCGACCTCTGCGCTCTCTGCACGAGAATCTTATTTATTCTTTTTTACCAATAACGTGTCTTTCTATTCCATTAAGGTCTTTAATAGTTTTTACGTCTGTAAACCCGGCAGTTTTATACATCTCAGCAACATCTGTATGTTGACCAATTCCAATTTCCATACCAAGAACCCCTTTATCATTAAGAGAATTAAATATTAAAGGAATCAATTTTCTATAATATTCAAGTCCATCAGTATTACCACTAAGGGATAATCTGTTGTGATGTTGGCTTACTTCCGGTTCCAGCTTATCGATATCTGAATCAGGAATATATGGTGGATTACATGTGATCAAATCATAATGCGATGAGGGAAAATCAGATTTCAAAACATCAATTTCATGAATTTTATAATCACGGCCATCAAGATGTGTATTACAATTTTCAATCAGACAGGAAAGTGCTGCAGGATCTTTTTCAAAAAATTCAATGTGTTGTATTGATTTTATATAATGCATAAGTGAAATGCCTATACACCCTGTACCTGCACAAATATCAAGTGCAGAAATTGATTCTTTCGCATCAAAAAATTGATTGAAATTATCAATCAAATATTCTATAAGAATTTCAGTATCAGGACGTGGTATAAAAACATTGCTTGCCACTTTATAAGAAAGTGACATGAATTCTTTTTTTCCAATGATGTGTGAAACTGGTATTCTTTTCAATCTAAGCTGGATTAACTTTCGAATTTCAGTAAGTTCCTCTTTTTGAAGCGGTTGATTATAGTTTATATATAATTCTATTCGTTTTTTTTCAAGTGCATGTGCTATCAATAGTTCACTATCAAGACGAAATGAATCAATTCCAACATTTTTAAACTTCTCTGATGTCCATTGTATTACTCTTAAAACTGTCCATTCATCAGTCAAGATTTAATTCCTCAAGTTTTTCTTCTTCATCAGCACGGATAAGAGCCTTGAAAACTTCATTCATCTCTCCATCCATAATATATTCCAGTTTATACAAAGTAAGTCCTATTCTATGATCAGTTACTCTGTTCTGTGGGAAATTGTAGGTTCTGATACGTTCACTTCTATCACCACTTCCTATCTGACTTTTCCGTTTTGCTGACCTTTCATTTCTGCTTTTTTCCTGTTCAAGATCTAGCAGTCTGGCCCTTAAAACCTTTAATCCCTTAGCCTTGTTTTTATGCTGGGATTTTTCATCTTGACATGAGACAATAATGCCAGTTGGGATATGTGTTATTCTTACAGCACTATCAGTAGTATTAACACTCTGACCGCCAGGGCCACTGGAACGGAATACATCAAATTTAAGATCCGCTGGTTCAATATGAATATCTACTTCTTCTGCTTCCGGCAAAACAGCGACAGTAACAGCACTTGTATGTATTCTTCCACCTGATTCAGTCGTTGGAACCCTTTGTACACGATGAGTTCCAGATTCATACTTTAATCGTGAATAAACATTTTTTCCTGTAACCTGGAAAACAATTTCCTTAAATCCTCCAATACCAATCTGATTAGAAGACATAATCTCTATTTTCCAACGGTTGTTTTCACTGAATTTATTGTACATCCTGAATAAATCTGCTGCAAAAAGTGCTGCTTCGTCTCCACCAGTTCCTGCCCGGATTTCCATAATTATATTTTTTTTATCAAGAGGATCCTTTGGTATTAGAAGTAATTGTAATTTCGCTGTCATTTCTTTGATTTCAGATTCTAGAATTTCAATTTCTTCACGAGCCATTTCTCGCATTTCATCATCAGTTTCAGACTTATAAAGTTCATTTGCTTCTTGAAGTTCCAAAGTTTTCTTTTTATAAACAATGATAACTTCTACCAGGTCTTCTAAATCAGATCTTTTTAAAGCTATTTCCTGATATTTTTTAGGATTACAGGCAATTTCTGGCTCACCTAATTGAAGTGTCAATTCATCATATTTCTTATGTATAGCATCTAATTTTTCAAGCATAATATTCTCCTTACAGATTAAAGTTTTACATCTTCTACAATATTAGTAATCAGTGAAGAAAACTTTTTAAATGCTCTATCAGCTGTTTTAATCACATCCTGATGGGTATCACCTTTTTCCATATCAGGAATTGCCATGTTGGTAATACAAGAAATTCCTATTATATTTTCAATCCCACAATGACGAGCAATAACCGCTTCAGGAGCAGTCGACATGCCTACAGCATCAGCACCAATTGAACGAAAATATCTAATCTCGGCATCAGTTTCATAGGAAGGACCAGTTGTTGCAAGATAAACACCTTTTTGAATACTCACCCCACATTTTTCTGCAATTGAAAAAACAAAATTCCTGAGTTCTTTGCTATACAGATCTTTTAATCCAGGAAATCTTGGTCCAAATCGGATTTCATTTTTTCCCAGAAGTGGATTGGGTAACATATTAATATGATCAGTCAATATCATAAGATCAGCAGGTTCAAAGTCTGGATTTAATCCTCCGCTGGCATTTGTAAGGATTAATAATTTTATTCCCAAACCTTTCATCACTCTCACAGGAAGTGTGACATCATTCATATCATATCCCTCATAAAAATGGAATCTCCCCTGCATTCCTACAACATTTTTACCACTTAATTTTCCAAACACAAAATTCCCGGCATGACCTTCAACAGTCGACTGCGGAAAATCGGGTATCGATGAATATGGTATTACTTCCTTATCTTCAAATTTATCAGCCATTTTTCCAAGTCCTGAACCAAAGATTATACCGATTTCGGGTTTAATACTCGTTTTTTTCTTAAGATATTCAAGACTTTTTTCATATTTTTCATAAATGTCCATTTGTTTTCTCCCCTGATTGTTTATTTTAATACTGATATTTTTGTTCTAATAGAATTTTTCTTTTCATCCCCATAAACAGTTCCTACTACAATATAAGTCCCATTTGGCAATGTACTTCCCCATTCATCTACTCCATCCCAGAATACTTCATTGTATCCTTCATAAGCAGGACAGTTTTCAATACTGCAGATTTTTTTTCCGGAAGTACTGTATATTTTAATTATGACTTCATAAGAATCCTGGCTTAAATAGTAAGAAAAACTAGTTCCTGCATTTGTAATCGGATTCGGATAATTCAGAAGTTTCATGATCTTAAGTCCATCGGGCGGAATAGTATGAAATCCAATTATTACTTCATTGTCAAAATTATTACCTGCAAGGTCCTTAACATCACTTGAAATGATGAATTTATAGTCATAATCATGCTTTAGATCCTGATAAGGTGTAAAAGTCAATTTGTTGGTAGCTTCATCATATACAAGCTTACCCTCAGTCTCTATATTATTCTGATCAACCAATCTGATATTTCCACGTTTGATTATACTTGCGCTATCCATTGGTTCATCAAATGTAATTTCTACTAGTGTTGTTGTTGCAACAAATATGTCTCCATCAGTCATAGTACTTTTAAGTATTTTTGCAGGACTTATATCAACTATTATTGGGAGACTTGCTGGAGAATATATACCAATATTACTGAAAACATCTTTGGATTTCACCTTGATCATGTATATATTTTCTTCAAGAGCATTGACTGTAACAGCATTTGTAAATACTTCCCGGTAATATTGATAAGGTTTGCTATTAATCGATAAATAGACAATGTATGAATTCAGGTATTTGAAGTCTTCTTTAACATCTTCCCATGTAAAATCCAGTTCAATATCATTATCATACCCAGGATTTGCATCATCGTCCTTATGAATGGGTTCACTTGGTTGTGGAGGAGCCTGTGCCAATGCAAGAACATGAACTTTATCAACAGCAGTAGCATTTCTTGCCGGATCTACAGCACGAACTTGGAGAATATTCAAAACATCCATATTTAATTTAAAAACAAATTGATCATTATTATCCAGACGTGAATCAGTCCAATTCACATTTTTACCACCTGCAATCT
>DAOVTB010000191.1 GCA_030633305.1 Candidatus Muiribacteriota bacterium | reverse complement strand
TAATATAAATTGGAAAGCACCATATGTGCAATTAACAGGTTCATTTGATACAGATTTCAGTTCATATTTATCTAAAAAAGCAAGGAAAATGATTGAAAAAGCTAAAAAAAATATGGATAAAAAGTTAAATAGTGCAAAAGACAATGTAGCCAAAGCAAAAAAGAAAGTTGATAAATTAAAACCTAGTTACGAAAGGGCAGAAAAAGATTTTGAAAAAGGAAAGAAAAAAGCTGAGAAAAAATTAGATAAAGCACAAAGGAAAGTAGATTCTTTAAAAAAGAATATAAAAAAAGCAAAATATACTTACAAACATTGTAAATGGTCTAAAAAAACCTATTATTGGGGGAAAGTTAAAGTATTAGAAGCTTCAAAAAAAGTTGCTGATAAAGCACTTGATGTTGCGAAATATGCCGTTAAAAAATCTGCATCACCAAAATATCTGGCTATAAAAGCTGCTTACAACTCGGCAGAGTTTGGGCTGAAAGAAGCAAAAGATACATTATCCGGTATAAAAACTCTTGTTGATGACTCGACAAAATTTGGAGAAGATTTAACTTGCAAAACCGAAAATATGTTAGTCGTTAAAAATGCCCATTTTACATTAAATTATACTGATAGAGAATATGCAAAAAGAACAAAAATGTTTATTGATGGAAAACTTCGGGAAGCAAATGTAAAAGTAAAAGATTTTCTTTTTGATATGAATAAATTTAAAGATTCATCAATTAAATTTATAAAAGAGATATTTAAAAAAGCAGGCGGAAGATTCCACAGGGCGCTTGATTATTTATAATCCAATTCAGAGAACAAGGATTTCAACGCAGCAAGGAAGCCCAGCTAGAATATTATCTGATGTTTTATTTTAACTCGGTTAAAGTCATATCTGTATCAATATGAAACAATATTGTTTCATTTTAGAAAAATTTATTTAAAAAGAAAGTTTTTTTAAAAAGTTTTGAGCGTTAACAATATTAATTTTATCAATACTGCGTTCATGTTTGATATTTTTTACCAGTTGAATTCCATTTAAATCGTATTTTTTTGAAAAATAGGCCAAATTTTTTGAAAGATTAGGTTTCGATAACTTTACTTCGATCAATTTTTTAATGCCATCAAAATCTGAAATACAGAAATCCACTTCTTTTCCATCTTTTAAACGAAGATATTTTAATTCATTACTGAGTCCTTTATAATCTGACTGCATATTGACATGCTGCAAGAGACTCAATGCTACATGATTTTCAAATTTAATACCTTCATTTCCAATTACAAGACCAGTGTCATAGAAGTAAACTTTAGGTGTTTTTAAAATAGAACGTGCAATATTTCTGGAATATGGATATATTCGAAAAATTATGAAAAGTGCTTCAAGGATGGACACATATTTTTGAACTGTTAATGATGAAATATTTACATCTCTGGAAATTGATGAGTATGATAATCGAGATCCAACATTTCTTCTAAGCAGTTCGAAAATTGTTTTGATCGCCTTAAAGTCATGTATTCTTTCAAAATCAAGAATGTCAAAACGAATAAGACCATCAATATAATGTTTTCTCCATCTGTTAGCTTCATCAATATTTTCAGCCAGGAAAGGTTCCGGGAAACCTCCTCTTTCAATATAATGATCCATTGAGTATTTTTGATCCTTCAATTCCGCTATTGTGAAAGGAAACAAATGATGAATAAAATAGCGTCCTGCCAGAGAATCACCTGATTGCCTGAATGTATCCAGTCTTGCGCTTCCAGTAACAAGTAGTTTAAGACTTTCTCGCTTGGTATCGAATAGACCTTTTAAATAATTTTTCCAGTTTTTCATTTTATGTAATTCATCAAGGACTAATAAATCTGTATTTGCCGACCATGTTTCATTTTTAATAATAGTTTGATCCTCAAAACTATCAAAGCTAAGGTATGTAGGGTGTTTGAAGTGTTGCATTACCTTTTTGGAAAGCCAGGTTTTACCAACTTGTCTGGGACCAACGATAAAGACTATTTTTTTTTCAATATCTTTTAATATCTGGTTTATTTGAATTCGTTCCATATGACTATTATAAACAAGATTTAAAAAAAGTCTAGACTTTTTTTTAATTGGCTTAAAAAAAGTTGCATTTTGAGTTGTTGTAGTTCTTAAAATAATATTGTAACCAAATAGGGAGTTAGGGAAAAGTGTATCAATCTGAAACAATGGCGATTCATTTCAATACAGTTTTGGCATAATTACTATTGTAATTAATGTTTAAGCATTTGATTATAGGACAGGCAGACTGTGTCACAATCCCTCCGTCATCCTCGGGCTTGACCCGGGGATCCATTTTAATGACTTTACCAATTGAAATAGATTACCCGATCAAGTCGGGTAATGACAGCAATAACAAGACTTTTTCATTTTTCTGACTTGAGTTTTTCCTCCATGTCCTTCATGCTCTTCATGGTAAAACTCTTCACTTATCCTCGTGTTTTAGTGCCTTTGTGTGAGCAATCTTTTTTTATGTGATGAATATTTGGCATAGTAATTTCATTTAAATGAAAAAGAAAGAGCGGAGGTAGAGGATGTATTTTAAATTGCACAGCGGAACGTTAAATGGGATTGGCGGAGAAATAATCACAATAGAGGTGGATTTATCGAGGGGATTACCGACATTTTCCATAGTAGGGCTTCCAGATACAGCAATACGCGAATCCAAAGAAAGGATAAGGAGTTCGTTGATCAATAATGGATATAAATTTCCAATGAAACATACAGCGATTAATTTGTCTCCTGCTGATTTGAAGAAAAAAGGGAGTTACCTGGATCTGCCAATTGCAGTTGCTCTACTTTGTGCTACAGAACAGGTTATTTCCAGGATGGAAGAACCGATTTTGATGATTGGAGGTTTAAATCTTGATGGTTCTGTTCAGCAAAATCGTGGAATTTTACCCATTATGGTTGCAGCGAAAGCTGCAGGTTTCAAGAAGATAATAATTCCTTCACAGAATTATATAGAAGCAGGTTATATAGAAGACGTTGAAATAATCCCAGTGAATAACATAGTTGAGGCTGTAAGGGTAATTGAAGGTGATTCTGAAATTGATACAGTAAAATTCAATACAAGTTGGGATGAAACCGATGCAGAAGATGAAATATGTATTGATTATGAAGATATCTTTGGACATGAATCAGCAAAAAGAGCTGTAGAACTCGCTGTTGCCGGGGCACATAATATTTTATTAATAGGTCCACCAGGAAGTGGGAAATCTTTGATGGCTTCCGCAATACCATCTATTTTACCAGCGCTAAATAAAGAGGAGAGACTTGAAAGTGCAATAATATTTTCAAGTCGTGGAATTGATAATTCCAGTATAATGAAGGGAATTCCTGCATTTCGTGCGCCGCATCACAGTGCTTCCAGTTCAGGATTATTTGGTGGAGGAACCAATCCTGTCCCAGGAGAAATATCACTTGCAAACAATGGAGTATTGTTTTTAGACGAACTTCCAGAATTTCCGAGAGGACTTATTGAAAAACTCAGACAACCAATAAGTGAAAAGAATATTACAGTAATCCGTAATGGTGCAAGTTACTGCTTTCCAGCAAAATTCATGCTTGTTACAGCGGCGAATCCGTGTCCTTGCGGTTATTATGGTGATGATAAAAAAGAATGCCAATGCTCTGATAATCAGATAAGGAATTATCGTCGGAAATTCAGTGGTCCTATTCTTGACAGGATTGATATCAGGATACAGGTAAACAGAGTTTCGCCTGAACATCTTGTTTTTTGTAAAAAAGGAGAAAATTCAAAAAGTATAAAAAAACGTGTTACTGCAGCAAGGAAAAAACAGATTGAAAGATACGAAGATTATAGTTTTAAAAACAATTCTGAGGTTCCGCCAGGATTAATAGATAAATTATTTATCTTAACTGCAAAACATAGAAATTTTCTTGTAGAAATCATGAAAAGGCATGATTTCTCAGGAAGATCCTATCATTCAATACTTAAAATAGCTAGAACTATTGCTGATTTGGACAACAGTGAAAATATCGAGATTGATCATATTATCGAAAGTGTGGCATATAGATTTATATAATTTGATAATGAAGAATTATTCCGGATTTACAGAACTTAAACATCAAACAATTATGAAGTCTATTATCTGGAGGCTAAAGGGAGTGTCGGGATCTGAAATATTTAAGGAGTAGTTAAAGTAAAAGAGTTATTAATGCGAGAAAAGCTATTGTTTACATTATTTCCGATGTATCCCAGTGAAGAAATTAATAAAACAGCCATACTTGCAATAATAAGTGCGTATTCAACTAATGCCTGTCCCCGCTTCTTAGTTTTATTTATAAACATTTTTTTATCTTCCTTTATTCATTATCTAATAATATTATACCACCTAATTATAAAATTGAGATAAAGCTTGACAAAAGATTTGAAAATATTTTTTTAAAAATAATAATTACATTTTACAATTAATTTAAAATATTAAAAGAATTGCCGATAAATAGAATAGTTTTGATACGAAAGGAGAAATATTTCGTGAAAAAGAATTATTTTACTGATCATTTCACATGTTATGTCTGTGGAAGAATGGATGTACAGGGACAAAGAGATAGCAGGAATAACTGGAAGTGTTGTTATTGCTCAGATACAAACATAATACGGTATGACAAATAACTCTGGAGGAAGAAGTATGAACAGCAAAAGAAGGTATTTTACAGATAAAATCAATTGTTGTATTTGTAATCATGTCGATATTGGCGGGTACTATGAATTCAATGATCAATGGATTTGCAAGCAATGTGTTGCCAAGCAGAATCAGACTTCTGACAGCATCTGAGTAATATTTCCCTTAAAATAAAGTCTATCTTCGCCTTGCCCATAAAGGTTTTTATAATTACAATCAAGAGTCATTCCTGCAAAATCTTTATAGATTTTTATTGCAGATGAATTCTTAGAATCTACTGTTAGACTTATTTTTGATAAATTTTGAGAATTTAAATAAACTAGAATTTCTTTAAAAAACCTTTTTCCGATTCCCTTTTTCCGAAAATCTGGAAGGATGATGAAATCAAATAAATACATCAACGTTGGATCTTCGTAATCCCTGAATAAAATAGCAAGACTTGTTTTTTTCTCACCTTTTAAACCAAAAATAACAAGACCATGAAGTATAAATGGAGAGATAACCCATTCATTTATTCCTACATCTCCCCATTCTAATTGATCAATTGACCTTATTTCTTCAACGATTGAAAGATCAGGTTTATTTATAATTTGAATATTGAAATCATTGTTTGTATATATATTTCTCATATAACCCCGTACAAAAACAGATAAAACCTGTAAATATTATACTTAATGTATGGCTGTATGCAAGAGAAAAATAGTGAAATTTATCTAGAAACATATAAAAAAAGATTGTATGCGAAGCCAGTGTAAGTAGCAATAATAGAGAAACTGAAGCATATCTTTGAGATGAAAAAAGATAAGTCTTGTAAAGTATAAATGGTATATATCCATACAATAAAAATAGATAAATGAAGGAAAAGTTAAACAGCAAAGTGATATTTGAATTTTTCACAAGACCTCTTTGAAAAAAAACAGTAAGTAATGACTTTCCGAATTTTTGAAAAAAGAAAAGAAGAATCGTGATGAATAGAAAAGATATGAGGGATTTTATAAATAAATTTTTTAGTAGAGTATTTTTTTTTCCAGCAAGTATTTTTTTTGAATAATCGAGTGTAAAAATGATTGATACTGCGACTGAAATAAGGAAAAGTGGAAATCTTACAAACCTGGCTGAAATTTCAAGACTGGTTATAATACCTGTTCCAGTAATATTTGCATAAGCAAATATTTTATCAAGTTGTGCATTTAAACTTTCAAGTCCAAGTGTTAGGAAAAAAATAAAAAAAATTCCTATTCCTACAGGATTGTGCTTTTTAAATTGTAAAGATAGAATTTTATTCTTATTCAAAAAAAACAATGATAAAGCTACAGAATATAAACAGAGTAGTTTGATTATAATAAGAGTTGAAGGAGATTTAATTGAAGTTGAGAAGATAAGTATAGTCATTATGAATAAAACATTTTCGATAACTGAGTAATATGGTACCTGTGTTTCCTTTTTAATAAGTTGATAATAAGTAAGAATAAAAGAAATAAGAACAAAGCCTGGACAATAGAAAGAATATGTAAACATCATGTCGAAAATTCTGTCAGTAAAAGCCAATTTCAATGAAAAAAAGACCAGTATGAAAATAAAACTTATTATTTCAAAATATATAAATTGAGTTTTAAGAAAATTTACAGCTTTTAATGGGCCATTTTCTTTTTTTATTTTTACAAAGTGTGGTAAAAGAAACTGGTTTATTGTGTAGGGAGCAATAAAGGAGATGAATACAGCTGTAGGGGTAACCGCAATGTAGAAAGAATCAAGAATACTGGAAAAACCATATTCTCGAGTTAAGATAATCTCACGAATAAATCCTGTAATCTTTGAAAGTAAAGTAATCGCCATAATCAAAATCACTGGTTTAATAAATGGAGTCGAACTTTTGTTTTTAATCATTATGTGACCGGTATTATGGGGTTTCTTTATAAAAAAGGGTTTCCTTATCTATATTAAGCCCGTTTTTCTTTAAAGTAGAATTTATTATATCAATTGTTGACTGATTAAGTTTTACTTGCCTCTTCATCACAGTTTTTTGCCTGTTTTCATGCTTTATTTGTATAACAGTTGGAACAGGATAATATATCAAATATAGATAAAAAACTGTAGTAAAAAGAATTACAATGTAATTTTCCAGAGTCATGGTATTGATTATATCAAATTAGTTGAAACTTTGTTATTGCACAATTAAAGTAAAAACTATTTATCCTTATAAAATCCAATTATTTTTTTAGCAAGTCCTGTGGTCGAAAGCCCTGTAAGTTCATGAAGTTCTGGTACACTTCCCTGTTCTATGAATTTGTCTGGAAGTCCGATGTTCAAGCATTTAGCACAAAGTTTTTCGGCAATGATGATTTCGTTAACAGCACTTCCAAATCCACCAAGAACAGTATTTTCTTCAATTGTAATAATAATTTCCTTTTTCTTTGCAGCTTTTAATATTGGTTCAACAGGTATTGGTTTAATAAACCGGTAATTATAAATAGTAGGTTTAAAACCTAGTTCTTTTTCGATAATGGGAACTGCAGGCATAATATTTTCAACCATTTTTCCGATGGCGAGTATTGATATGTTTTTTCCAGTTACCATCTTTTCGGCTTCCAGTGTATCAATAGCCCTGGTTTTTAATTTCTTTGGGCGTTTACAGACAGCACCTCTTGGAATCCTTATTGATGCAGGTTTTCCACAATTTAATGAATAAGAAAGCATATTTTCCAGATCCTCAGAATTACCAGGTGCCATTACAATGAAATTTGGAATCATTCTCATGAAACTAATATCAAATGCACCATGATGAGTGGGGCCATCATCGCCAACAAGACCACCTCTATCCAGGATAAATACTATTGGCAGTTCTTGAAGGGCTACATCATGTATCAACTGATCAAAAGCTCTTTGCATAAATGATGAATATACCGCAACAACTGGTTTTTTACCTTCAAGAGCCAGTCCCACTGCGAGATCAACTGCAGATTGTTCAGCTATACCAACATCAAAAAATCTATCTGGAAAACGTTTCTTAAATTCAGCAAGACCGGTTCCATCAGGCATTGCAGCGGTTATTGCCACGATATCTTCATCTTTTTCAGCTTCGGCGATGAGAGCATTTCCAAAAACTGAACTGTATGATGGAATCTTTGAAGATTTAATAAGTTCGCCTGTTTCTCTTTGAAATGGACCAAGCCCATGAAATAGAGAAGGATTTTTCATTGCAGGTTTATATCCATTTCCTTTTATGGTTTTCATATGTAGTAAAACGGGTCCGCTTTTAAAAGAACGTGCAATGTTAAAACCTTCTATCAATTCAGAAATATTATGTCCATCAACAGGTCCAATATATTCAAACCCCAGATCCTGAAAAATTGCTCCAGGAGTAATCATATTTTTGATGTTATTACTGAGGTTCTCAAAAATATTAGAGGCGTTTTTTCCAATGTTTGGAATTGATTTAAGGAAAGAATCTACTCCATCCCTGATTTTATATGCATTTGGTGCAACATAACCGTAAAGATGCATTTTTCTTAAATAATGAGAGATTGCTCCAACATTTTCAGAAATAGACATTTTATTATCATTAAGAACAATGATGAAATTTTTAAATTCACAATTTCCAGAGTAATTCAACCCTTCCAGTGCAATTCCTCCTGTTAATGCTCCATCACCAATAAACGGAAGTATATAGAAATCCTCTTTTTTCATATCGCGACCATGTGCAATGCCTGCACCAACGCATATGGATGTTGAACTGTGACCAGTATCGAGTATATCGTGAGGTGATTCAGAACGTTTTGGAAATCCGCTAATACCTCCAAATTGTCTTAATGTGTGAAAATTATCTTTTCGACCTGTAAGGAGTTTGTGCGTATAACACTGGTGTCCAACATCCCAGATAAATTTGTCTTCTGGGCTGTTAAACAGGTAATGCATTGCAATTGTACATTCAACTGTACCTAAACTTGGAGCAATATGACCACCATTTTTTGATGTGGTATCAATAATAATCTCTCTAATTTCGTGTGCAAGTAATGGTAATTCCTTAATGGATAATTTTTTTATATCAGTTATATTTTTTATACTATTTAACATAATCTATTCCTTTTCTTTTCGTAAAAGATATACTGATTATACTTTATTTTTGATCAAAATCAAATAATAATCACATCTGTGTCCTCTGTGTTTTCTGTGGTGATTCTTATCTTTTTCTTTGTGCCTTAGTGCCTTTGTGTGAGATCTATTTTTAACTATCTCTGTGTCCTCTGTGTTCTCTGTGGTGATTCTTATCTTTTTCTTTGTATCTTAGCGCATTTGTGTGAGATATTTTTATTAAATTTTAATCCTTAATGGCCGATAAGCAGAAATGTATATGAAAAAGTATATTTTAGCTTTAATTCTGATTGTTTATTCATGCACTTTGCATGCTAACATGATTCCTATTGGTGATGGATTTGTAGGTAATTCTGAAATTCCAGATGATCGTGTT
>DAOVTB010000171.1 GCA_030633305.1 Candidatus Muiribacteriota bacterium | reverse complement strand
TTTTATTCAATAATGTTCCTGCGTTCTGAATGAGATGAAGGTTGGAATATTCTGTATCCGGTCTGACCGAGGCGCACCAATGTGCGTTGAGGTCAGAACTGATGCTTAATATTTCAAGATTCGCTCATTCAGGACGCAGGTCATTTAAAGTTCCATTTTAATCCTATACTATATATATCTACATCCACTACCAGATCTGACCAGGAATAAAACATATTTAAGAAACATGGTCCAAATTCCTTTTCAATCCCAGCTGAAAAATTTGAAAATTCATCACTAAAGTTATATCTTCCATCAATAACCAGATTAAATCCATCTTTTAAAAATACACGAAGTCCAAAACCACTTTTGAAAGTGTTTTTGGAGTCAAAAAAGCTACTCTCAAGTACAAGATCAACAAAACCAAATTCCTTACCTGTTTTAGAAATATTAAAGCCTGTCATATTTATTCAATCGATTCTACTTTCACCTATTCTTAATCCAACTGAATCATGTGTATTTCCACGTTCAAATACTTTTCTTTTCATCGAAAAGACTGTATCATTTTCTTTTTCAGAAGAGTCGGTTGTAAACACATCACCCATGCTGTAGTGTATGAGTGAAATTTCTGTTTTCTCACTGATTCCATATACTGCAGAAAAAACATCGGTATTTCTTTTTAGATCATTCTGTTTCATAAAACTTCTACTGTAAGCAATTGCGCCTGATCTGTGAGTTTTAATTCTGGATGAAGGTACATAATTATATCCTTCCATTCCAGTTAGTGAAATCGCAATATCTCTATTTACACTTTTAATTTTCGTTTTATGAACTCTTTTATTTCTTTTCTTTCTTTTAGGAGAAACATATGGAGCATAATGTTTTATTTCTGATTCTGTATAATCTTCATCATAATCCTGTTTTCTTTGATACAGTTTTTCAGGGCCATAGCTATCAGTTTTCACCTGTATTTCGTTTTGGCCTGCATCGATATGTATACGTTCTTTCAATTCAAAATTATCAGCAGATGAAACCTTTAAATTATATTTCCCCCTACCTAGACGAAAAAATTTGGCTATTCCATTTGCATCTGTAATTGCTGACATCCTGCCTATCTGAACCTTTGTTCCGTCAATGCTGTTATTGCTTCTATCAACTACATGAACTGTAAGCTCAGCCCTCCAGCAACTTGAAAACAACAACAATACAAATATTCCGGTTATAAATATTTTACCCATCTTAATACAGCCTCATTTCTTCTGTGTATTTACCTTTAACAACCAGTATCTTTTGATTGTCTTTATTTCTTTCAAAATAACCATAATAGATTTTTCGATTATTTATTAGTTTAGACTGGAGACTTATGCTCCTTAGTCCTCCAGATTCATTCTGTGCATAAAATAATGGGACTGTAGGATCATCGTTAAAATGACCATCATATACTGTTATAAAATATGACTCTTCAAGCCATGATAATCGAAACACTGAACCCTGAAGAAGTGTTTCGTCATTTACCTTGAAACTGATCTCTATATCCTGTTGCGAAACAATGCCATCAGTAAACTGAGTTCCAGCAGGAACGCGAATGATATAATCCTTATCAGCAGATAATTTTGTTGTATCTGTGAGATAAAGAGTAATTATTTTTGCATCAACTGCTGATACAAGATATGAATCAAACCCAATGACTTTAGAGCTTTCTGTTCCCTGTCCCAGTATCTGTACAGAACTTAATATGTCTACAGGATTAAAATCAATATTAAAATGTAGTCTACAATAAAAATTTGACCTTACAACTGAATTATCAACAGCTGATGGATATGAATTAACCAAAACAACATTTGTTACATTCAGATTAGTAAATTCAGCTATATATTTAACTGCGAATCCATTTCCACTTAGATCTTTTGCCCCAATGCCTATTTCCAATAAAGTTTTTTCATAAATAACTGGATTCATTATTATTTCCAGTCTTGTTCCGTCAGAGTCCCATTCAAAAGTTTTAACTGCTTGATTCAAAATAATATTGGCTTCTACTGAATTAATGTCCATCTTTTCTGAAAAGTAGACATAAATACTCTCACCATCTCTTAGTTTACTGCCAGAAACTGGACTAATAGCGACAACTGTTGGACTATTGGTATCTACAGTTGTAAAATAAAAACTATAGTTTCCTGAATATACAGATCCATCTTCAAATTCAACATTATTAACAATCACCTTATAGTAAGTATAATCATCAAAATCGATATATACTCCAACTGAATTCTGTGGTCTGAATGTAACAATTTTTCCAGCTACTCCGACATCACCTTTTATCGAATTTCCAGTGACTTGGTCAACAACAGTCAACCAGGTTGATTTTTTCAGTGCATTTTCGGGTGTTCCGTTAAATTCAATTTGAAGTGTTGAACCTACTAATACACCAGTTTCCCCATTTACCGGAGTTGTAGAATTAACTTTTGCGAGTCCTTGACCCGTTGTAAAAGTAAATGTATAGTCAGATGCAAATGTTTTACCATAATAATCCAATAATCCATTTTTATTAACAGTAATACTGTATCCGATATTTTCCAGAAATTCACTGTCAAATTCAAGAACTGCAGTTGATAAATCAGTCCACTGAATTCCTTTTAAAGCCTTTGTAGGAACTATTGTAAAATTTCCTGGCAACACAGTTGAAACATCCATTTTCTTATTGAATTTTATCGTTATTTCTGAAGTAGTTGTTACAGAAGTTGCACCATTTGTTGGAATTGTAGATTCAACCGCTGGCAACGGTGAATTCAGTGTGAAATATTTTTCATAATTTGTATCTACTGCATTATCATCCCCTGTATCCTCAAGTGTTAATCCGAGTAGATCAGTAACAGTATTAGTAATGTATATCTCATAAATAATTCCTGACATCAGTGCATTATTCAATGCAATATCTATAGTCTTATCGTTTTTCCCCTGTTTGAGATAAATACTCTGTTGAACCATTAATGGATCAAAGACCTGTACCTTATTTTCAAATGAAGAAAAATCCATTGATTTTGAGAATATTATTGAAAGTACCATATCGTCTTCAGTTGCACTTGTAAGTTCTGGATCATATGCAATTACAACAGGTTTATCTGAATTTTCCATGTTAATAGTATAAATATAGTAACCATCACCAGGAATATTGTCATCATCAGTTAAAAGAACTCCTGCCAGATTTTTTAGTGAATTTGCTTTATCGGCAGCCCAAGTACGAATACGAATACTGTAACTTTTTCCTTCTTTTAATTCTGGATTCAAAATCAATATCTTGTTATTTTCTTGGAATGAATATGTTCCTTTGGATATCTCAGTATTCCCATCATAAATTTTGATTGAATTTCCAACGCTATCAGAATCTATTTCTTCTGAGAAATGAATCTCCAGATTTGATTCTGTACTTACAGACTGTTCACCATCATCTGGAAAAAGATCTGTTATAGTCGGTGCTGAAGTATCAATATTGAAATTAATCAGTAATGGTAGATTTTCAAGTTGGTTTTTAGGAACATCCTGATCCTGACAGTCCAACAATCTTATAACATGGTCTCCTTCTGCATAATTTCCACCTACTATGGGGTGAGTAAAAGTCAGAACAGGATCAGCCCAGGTCACATTCGGATCATTAGTATCATATCTAACATTATTGTATTCGAATTTTATTGTATTTTCAGTAATTCCAGTGTCATCATAAAGAAAAATCACAATTGGAAAACTGGTCTCCGAAGTGAAAAAAGTATCACCTGGATACATGTCGTAAATTGTCGGCGGATTTGCTGAAAACCCTTGAATACTCATTATAACAGTGAATAAAATAATTATTATTTGTCTTTTTAACATCTGATTCATCCCAAAATGTACAATATTGCTTAAAGGTTTTATCGGTAACTATGAATCAGATATGAATAATATCTTAAAAAAAATAATATATCGTGCTGAGATGCAGAAAAAAAAAAAAAGAAGATTCTCGCGCAGAGATCGCAAATGGTCGCAGAGAAAAAAGAAATGTAGTTCACACAAAGTCACAAAGAAAAGAAAATTCTCGCGCAGAGATCGCAAACGGTCGTAGAGAAAAAAGAAATGTAGTTCACACAAAGGCACAAAGAAAAGAAGATTCTCGCGCTGAGATCGCAAAGGACGCAGAGAAAGAAGAAATATGGTTCACACAAAGAGAAAAAGTTCTATATAAATTTTGGTGGAAACAATTTAGCTGGCGCAGGGGTCAAAACAACTTTCATGAACTTGAATTTCAAGTTCACAAAAGTTCCATGTGACCCCATCCTGAATGAGATGAAGGTTGGATTTTCTTTGTATTTGAATAAATCGAGGCGTATTAGCATACGTTGAGGTTTATTCAAATGCAAAAAAATACAAGATTCGCTCATTCAGAACTCAGATTAGGTTGTTTTACGGAATTTTCCCCCACCCTCATTAACCAGTTTTGTGAATCCATGTTTAGTAAGATTCTTATCACTCAGAACAGTTTTAGTAGATTTCTTGCTTGAAAGATTACAGTTGAGAAAAGCCTTTTTAACTGGTGCACCGCATTTCGGACACTTAGCTAATGGTTCTTCATTTAGAGATTGGGATATTTCAAAAGGACTGCTGCAATAATCACAACTATTATTTTCTTTATCAATTGCTACAAAATCATATTGGGGCATAATTTCTTTCCTTTTTATTTTAAGAATTATTATAATCCATTACCAGCAACATTAACAACAAAAATCTTATCTCAAATTTTACCCAAAAACAACTGTTTTAAGGTAGGCTTTTGTATAGTTACCGTTGTCGAAATAAAAATGACAAGTGTCAACCCCCCCCCCCTTAATGGATTGATTTTTTTGAGTAAACTATGGTTGACGGTCTTTAACAAAAACTATGCTTTAAAATCAAAACCATTTAAAATAAGATGGCATAACAAAATTTTGAAAGAATTCCAAAAACTAATAAAATATACAAATTAAGGCTCAGTTTTAAAGATATTTTTTTCTGAATAAATCCCTGTAAAAATGCGGGTTTACCATTTTTTCATTGTAATAGAAAATACAGTTATGGCAATGAGGATAATCCTTGAGATCACCGTAAAGATGGAACATTCTCAATGTTTCGTACCTTTTGGAGTGAAATATTTCATTAAGCTCATTTTCATTAACATTTCCCATGTAAAGACAATTATAATCATCATTACAACATGGGCTTATATTACCATCAAAATGAACTGTCTGCATGTAAAATGGCGCCATACAAAATTCTTTTTCCTGAAACAGATAAAGATATTCTCTTGCAAGATAGAATTGTTTTTGTTCTTTGGTTATAATTCCGATATTTGTTATAATGTCTTTATGGAGACAATTGTTTTTCCATGAATTTTCTCTGCTATCAGGATCCCAGCGATATATAAGAAACAGCATATCACTATCTCTTTCAAGTTCCCAAAAATCTCCACTGACATTAAACATTTTTAAACCAAGTTGTTCAAATACCTTCCGCCAGGTAGTTATGAATAGTTCTACTTCATATTTATTTTCTTCCATTATAATGAATTGGATATATATTCTTGGAAAATTGTTTCGTGTTTGCTTCCTGATCTTTAGAAAGTTGATAACATTGTTAACAACTTTTGAATACAAAGGACTTCCTTTGATCGTATCATAAGTTTTGCTGCTTGCTGCATCAATTGATATAGTGAGTTTTTTGAAAGTCTTGCTATTACAAATGGTATGTGACACTTCCTCGTTCAGATTAATTGCATTTGTAGAAAGACAGATAGACTGATTTTTTTGGGGATCAAGAGCTTGATCAAGTATAGTGATGAATTCACAAATTTGTGGATGCATCGTCGATTCTCCAAAAAGATATGGTATAACAACCAGGTTTGGAAAATCAATTTGCTTAATACTATTTACGGTATTCATAAAAGTTTGTTTCGACATGAAGCCACTGTGTTGAGGTTTTCCATCATGATAGGGACACATTACACATGACAAATTGCAACATTTGCAAAGTTCTATCGAAAGTATTAACTGCTGTATATATTCTTTATAAAAATCTTTTTTTCTTTTTGAAACAACCATTGACTTCATTATAATACCATTTACTGAAATAATAAACGTAAATTTTGAATTGAATAACTTTGTGTTAACTTATAAAAAAATTTGCTTCTTTGCACCACCTTCAAATATTCCATTTGTCCTATGCTTTTGAAATATAAATTAATCAACAGGCAATGGAGAAAAGTCTAAATCTAGTGCAAAATCTGTAGATGACAAAACATGATTAACATATGTACACAGTAGTTTTAACCGAATCTTTATTTTAATATTATTTTTCTCATCGCATCATATCCGTATAAACGGATTAAAAAGTAAAACACTGTGTTTACAATTGGATAGATTATTAATATTAAATATTTTATTTTCTTAAATCTTATTTTTTTTATTCCAGCTGCACAAGCTACATAGAAAACAGGAAAAAGAAAAATGAAAAATCGTGGATGAAACAACCAGCTGAGAACAAATACAGTAGACATGATAAAAAGTCTTAAAAGGGGTTTATTATCTCGATAAATGTTAAGTCCATATAGAAAAAAGATCCAACCAAGATTAAATGTTATAAAACCATATGTTACAAGACGTTTAACTGTGTTGTATCCCTGATGATTATTTTTCCTCGATTGAAAATCAAATATGTTATAGTCATATTTCTGATTTATATAAAGCTGAGAGCCTGCATATATCAAACCAACAAGAATGATGACACATAAAAGTTTTTTGTATTCTCCATTCAGTAAAAGTTCAAGACATATCCATACAAATACGATCATGGCTGATTGTTTGAATAAAAGAGAAAACAGCAATATGATACATGCAGTTACAAATAATTTCTTACTTTTTCTAATTTGAGCAAGTTTAAAAAGATATATTGGTAATAAAAAAAACAGATGAGACCCACTATCTACAAGTACTGCATAAAATCCAGTTTCAAATACAGCTGGCGAAAATGCATAAAACATTGCAGAGAAAAAAGCTGCTGATTCATCAGAAACATATAAAAGAATGAATTTATAAAGAACCAATACTGTTAAAAAATGAAAAATAATATTGAATATAATGATACTCCAAATAACAGAAACTGGAGTAAGACGATAAAGCATCAGCGGAAGTATAAATTCAGCCGGACGTATTATTTCACATTTATAGAATACCGCATCTGGTTCATTATTAAAATATTGGATCATACTGATAAAACGTTTTGAATCGTTCATGATATGAGGAGAAAAATAGGTCATTAACAAAATAATCTGTAAGGCAAGCAGAATACAAAGCAGTAATGGATATTTATATTTAATCAATATTCTATTCCTCTGCGTTCTGAATGAGATGAAGGTTGGAATATTCAGTATCTGGGAAGACCGAGGCGCACTATTGTGCGTTGAGGTCTGAACAGATGCTTAATATTTCAAGATTCGCTCATTCAGGACGCAGGTATTTATAGTTTTTCGAAACAGAGATGCTCATCTTTTATCGTAACCGTTATAGTATCACCAGAATCAAATTTTCTATTTATGATATGAGAAGATATCGGATTTTCAATTTCTTTCTGAATAATACGCCTTAGTGGACGTGCACCTAATTTGGCATTGTATCCTTTTTCAGCAAGAAATCTCATTAATTCATCACTTATTTCAAGCTTTAGACCCTTTCTTTCCAATCTGATGTCAATATCCTTGATCATAATACGGGCAATCTCGATAATTTCATCAACAGTCAGTGGATTAAACATAATAATATCGTCTATTCTATTAAGAAATTCAGGTCTGAAAGTCTTTTTCAATTCATCAAGCATAACAGAACTCAGCATTTCAAAATCAAAATCATATTTACTTGTGGATGAAGAATAGCCTATCCTAGCACCTCCACTTAGTTTTGGGCTTCCAACATTACTTGTCAGGATGATAATAGTATTCCTAAAATTAACTTTTCTTCCCTGGCTATCTGAAATGTTTCCATCTTCAAGAATTTGCAAAAGGACGTTGAAAACTTCAGGATGAGCTTTTTCAATCTCGTCAAACAGGACTACGCTATTTGGTCGTCGCCTTACTTTTTCAGTCAACTGCCCTGCTTCATCATAACCAATATAACCTGGAGGAGCACCAACAATCTTTGAAACAGTGTGCTTTTCCATGAATTCGCTCATATCAATTCGGATAAGAGCATCGTCAGTTCCATAAAGTGCATTTGAAAGTGTTCGTGCAAGTTCTGTTTTTCCAACACCAGTAGGTCCAAGAAAAATAAATGATCCAATAGGACGCCTTGGGTCTGTAAGTCCTGCCCTTGATCGTCTAACGGCCTGAGCCAATAATTTTATTGCACTATCCTGACCAATGATTCGTTCCTGAAGAATCTCTTCCAGTTTTAAAAGTTTTTCCTGTTCGTCTTCCTGAATTCTGGTAACTGGTATTTTCACCCAGTCTGAAATCACTTCTGCAACATCTTCCTCTGTGACTACAGGATATGATCCTGTATCAACAGCCACACCAGTTTCAGTTATAACATCTACATACTGTTCATCATCTACAAGAAAATCCAACCCTTGAAAACTATATGTTGCTTCCTTTACATTCCCGGCTGTACCAACACATACATTTTCATGTAATTCACTATCATAATTTGCAAGTTTAACTTTTGCACCGCTTTCATCAATAAGATCGATTGCTTTATCAGGTTGAAACCGTTCTGTAATATATCTTTCTGAAAATAAAACTGCTGCTTTTAAAGCTTCATCAGAATATTTTACTTTGTGAAATTCTTCATATTTATGCTTAATCCCAAAAAGTATTTCTGTTGTCTGCTGTGAATCAGGCTCATCAATCATAACCGGTTGAAATCTTCTTTCCAATGCGGGATCAGCTTCGATGTATTTCCTGTATTCTTTCAAAGTTGTTGCACCTAGCGCCTGTATTTCACCACTTGAAAGCGGTGGTTTAAGTATATTAGCAGCATCCATAGCACCACCAATAGCACCAGTACCAACTATTGTATGAAGTTCATCAATAAACAGAATAATATCAGGCTGGCTTTTTAATTCTGTAATTATATTCTTCAATCTTTCTTCAAATTCACCTCTAAACTTGGTCCCTGCTATCACAAGTGCTATATCAAGCTGGAGAATAGTCTTTCCTTTTAAAGTTCCTGGTACATTTCCAGTTACAATCCTATGTGCAAGACTTTCAACAACTGCAGTTTTCCCAACTCCGGATTCACCTATCAAACAAGGGTTGTTTTTCCTTCTTCGACTTAAAATATTTATTATCCTCGAAATTTCAATGTCTCTTCCAATAACAGGATCAAGTTTACCAAGTCTTGATAGTTCAGTTATATTCTTTGAAAATTTCATCAAAGTCTGTATTTTTTTTTCACTTTCCGTCTCATACTGATCAGTACGAGTTTTTTCGAATGAAGGTGAAGACTTCATAAAATCATTTTTAGTAGAATCCAGAATATTTCTGAATCTTATACGCATTTTATCAAGATCAACATCAAGTGCTTTTATTGCCTGCGCAGCAACACCTTCACCAATGAGTAGAAGACTCATAAGTAAATGATGGGCATTTATTTTCTCAGAATTATACTTCCGAGCTTCCTCAAGGGCCACCTTTATTGATAATTTGGCCAGAGGTGTAAAATCAAGATGATTTGAAAAATAGTCCTCTTTATCAGAAGACAACTGCTGCATCTTGTTTTTAACGTTATCGTAATTTATCTCAAATTCCATGAACAATTTGGAAGTAATAGGATTTTCATCACGAAGTATTGCAAGAAAAATATGTTCAGTTCCAATATATTTGTGCTGAAGAAAAAAAGCTTCTCTATGAGACATTTGTAATATATTTTTTACATCATCATCTAGTCGTTCAAACATCATAATATCTACCTTTCATAATCTGAATATAACACACCCAATCCTACTATACCACGGTCGTAATAGACTTTGCAAACTAAATATGTCAACATAACAATTACA
>DAOVTB010000107.1 GCA_030633305.1 Candidatus Muiribacteriota bacterium | reverse complement strand
TTTTTGATAGTATATCAGAAGTTGAAAAGACTTTATTTTCATGGCAGATGAATTATTGGGGAGGACGGTCATTATATTCTATCAATACTGTATAGTCATGCAATCTTGTGATCTTTACCTGATCTAGTGTAGCGACAAACCTTTTTTTCATTTCTGAACTCCTGTTAAATTTTAAGAATCACTTTTTGGAATTATCTTTTTTCTTGGTCAACAAATTTCTAAAAGCTTCCTTGGGAGTGGCATATCCAATATAACTTAAAAGGGTTCCATTTAAACGATCCGAGACATCATATGGAGACATTCCATCTTCAGCAATATGAAGCTGTGCTTGATAAATTAATTCAGTTATAGAACCTGTGACAGAGCGATTCAGAGCTTTTGAAAATGAAATTGTTTCTGAAGCTGGATCAATAAAGTTATGAAAAATAATACTGAAGCCATCATCGGTAAGAATTTCATTGAGCAGATTCATAGTTTTCTTGATAAAAGTACTATCATTATTAATACCTTTTCCGTACATTACAGCTGAATAAAGAGAAGCAGTGTTTGTTATGATAATGTACTGAGTACGACCACAGGTAAAAAGATGAGTTGACCAGTCTGCATATAGATTTTTATCTGCCGGAACAACCGCAGGAGGTTTGACATGAATTTTTTTAGCAAGTTTTGAAGATAGTCGTATTATCATATTGATTCCTATATTGGGATTTTAGTTATTATACAGGTGTATGTCAAGTTTATTGGACGGTTATTCATTTTTGACAGAAATGAGTTTTTAAATTATACTTTTTCTGAAAAACATTAAATTGGAAAATTATGAAACGTAAAAAAATCCCCTATGGTACTAAAATGTCTGTCACTATAACGATCAGGGAAAGAGACTTGATACGTGATAAAACATTATATGATCCAAATTTTGCAAATGTAGCAGTTACTTCTGGTGATAAGATTAAAGTAGATTTGTCATTGGATGACATTGATGATCTTATTGGCTACATAGCAGCAGGAGCAAATCATGCAAAAAATAAAAAATTACAAAAGGAACTAGATAAGCTTTTTACGAAGTTACAGAAAATTCTAGATAAATATGATGACCAAGATGAATAAAGAATGGGAATTACATCAATGTGAAAATATGCCGTCCTCTGGTGTAGAAGTTTTATGGTCAATGGATGAAGCGGATAGACGCTGCAAAACATGGCGACTTATAATACGGCGTGAAGCAACCGAAGAAGATGTAGATATTAATTATGATCTTGAAGAGGTAGGTCAGACACTTTGGGAGATATTTCTTGAAATAACACATTGTCCTTTTTGCGGAATGAAACTATTTGACATGGTGGATTCTAATTTTGAAGATTTTGGAAAATTTGTTCATTATGATCACAGTGGCTGGGATATGGAAACTGAATAAAGAAGCCAAAAAAGAATTAAAATACTAAATTAAAAAGCCTTTCAGTAAATGGAGGTCCTTCAGTACATTTGGAGTTTAAGTTGACGAGGCAGTTGCCGGGAGAGTATACGACTTTTCAGTTGAAGTGTTGAATTATATGTGATGGATCCTATTCTTGATTTCATTTAAAATAGTATCGAGTAAAAAAGAATAATGTTATAATTTGATAAGAATTGATATCTTGGAAAAATTTAAAAAAAGCATTACAATATGTTTTATAGGTTATATTTTTTCAAAGGAAAAATTATGGATTTGATTAGACAAAATAATGAATATAAGCTGTGGGTTAAAGAATTAAAAGGTCTTATACAGAGATCACAGATAAAGGCTTCAATTTCTGTAAACAGGGAACTTTTACAGCTTTATTGGAATATTGGGAAATCTATATTTGAAAAATCAAGTACTGAAAAATGGGGAACATCGGTTGTTGAGCAGTTATCAAAAGATTTAAAAGCATTATTTCCAACTCAGCATGGGTTTTCAAGAAGTAATCTTTTTTCTATGAAGAAATGGTTTGGTTTTTATAACTCATCAAATTTGAAGATTGAAAAAGTCCAACAACTTGTTGGACAAATTCCGTGGGGTCATAATGTCCTGATAATTACCAAAGCAAAACATGTTGAAGAAGCGTTATTCTATGCCAGCAAAACTCTAGAAAACAACTGGTCAAGAACAGTGCTTGCACATCAGATTGACTTAGATTTTTTTGGACGAAAAGGAAAAGCAATAACAAATTTTCAGGAAACATTGCCAGACTTTCAATCGGAATTAGCTATTGAAACATTGAAAGACCCTTATAAATTTGATTTTTTAACATTAGGGGAAAAAGTAGTTGAGAAAGATATTGAGGAGCAATTAGTAAAACATATAACTTCTTTTCTACTTGAACTTGGCTCGGGTTTTTCATTTGTAGGCCGGCAAGTTTCTATAGAAGTTGATAATCGTGATTACTACATTGATTTGCTTTTCTACCATATAAAATTAAAATGCTACATTGTTGTAGAATTAAAATCAGTTGAATTTAAAGCAGAATATACTGGGAAGATGAATTTATACCTATCAGCGGTTGATGATTTGATTAAAACTGAAAATGAAAATTCAACGATTGGATTACTTCTGTGTAAATCAAAATCAAAAATTATTGCAGAATATGCTTTACGAGGAACTACGCAACCGATTGGTGTAGCTGAATATGAAATTTTAAAATCCATACCAGAAAATTTGAAAACTAAACTCCCTACCATAGAAGAAATTGAAAACGAACTTTCTGAAACAAAGTCAATCGTGTTCCCCGAAAATACAAAACAACCCAAATTTGACATAAAAAAATGAAAAATCCAGAATAATCAACATGAAATTTTGACCAATCCTGAAAATCTCAGTCATATTAAAAAAAATATTGAAAAAAACGATCAAAAGCATGAAATTTTCTAGCAAAATTCTTTATTTTGAGCATAGATGAATTAGGAAGTTTAATAAATCGAATTACATAATATTTTAAGAAACAAGCCTATGATGCTATATGGAATCTATGTTGATAAATTGAAAACTGAAAAAGCGGTTAAGATACTGGATGATGCTTATGAAAGAGCAATTTCTTTGATCACTAAAAACAAATCCTGGCCTGATAAACTTGAATGGGGTTGGTTTGAAAACAGACATATTATTAAAACGATTTATCAGATGGCTATGAATTTATGGATGATTGAAGATAATAACGAGGCTTTGGAATTATTCAGGAATCTTTTTATTGCAAATATAAATGATAATGTTGGAGCTAGAGAAAATATTTTAGCTATAAGAATGGGCCTATCTTATGATGAATTTATGAATGAATTTGATAGAGGAGGTTATTATGATAGTGATATCCATGACTGGTTCGAATTGAATCATAAAAAATTTCCTGATGAGTTTGATAAGTGGGATAAATTGATGAAGGAAATTGGATAAATCCCCAAATTCAATCTACAAGAACTATTAGTATTTTAACGATAAGAGTAATAATTTAGAAATCAAAGTAAATCTAATACAAATGTAGAAAATAAATATGTTAAGAAAAAAACGTGGTATAATAAGAGTAGTAATATATTTTTAGTGAAATGATGTTTAGGAATTGTAATAATGACTATTGAGGAAATTAAAAAAATAGTAATACCAGCATGTAAAATGTTTAATGTTGCACGATTGAGTGTTTTTGGTTCTTGCGCTAGAGGTAATATGAATGAATCAAGTGACATCGATTTTATTGTTGAGTTTAAAAACCCTGAAAATAAATTATCAAAACGATATTTTGCTCTACTTCATTTTTTTGAAGATAGTTTTCATTGTGGTATTGATATGTTGATGCCTGATGGTATTAAAAATGCATATTTTCGGAAAATAGTAATGGAAGAGAAAATAGATATTTATGAAAAATGAATCATTAAAGTATCTTTATGATATTAGAGATGCAACTTCTTCAATTAAATCCTTTATTGAAGGGATTACATTTAAAGATTATGATATTAACGAATTAATTCAAAGCGGTGTTGAGAGAAAATTTGAAATTGTTGGAGAAGCTTTAAACAGAATTAAGAAGTTAGATTCAAAATTGATAGAAAAAATTAGGGAACATCGGAATATTATTTCATTTAGAAATATATTAGCACATGGTTACTGTAGTGTCAGTAATCGTATTGTTTGGGGAATAATAGAAGATGATCTTGAAAATTTGATTGAAGATGTTATGAATTTAATAAATAACGCTGAAGCTGTTGCACTTAATACTGACCCAAAAGAATGATTGAGATCAAGCACCCTAAACAACAAGTGTATTATTCATAAACCTTTTATAATGTTTCTGACAGAATGATTTTGCATAATGTTTCCTTTTACAACCTTTAAATGTACAAACAGTAATCTTGACAGGCACGTCAGGGATAAAAACGTCATTGAAGAATGTTCTTTGCTGAGAGTGTTTAATGGGGAGCCATTTTTATTTCCTGCGAATTTTTCACTGCAAATATCATCATTTTGAAGCCAATTTACACAACGCCGTACACAACAGCACGCCTTATGTGAAAATTGTCTTCAAAGCCTCGATCTTTTTGCAAAATTCTCCGCAGGAAATAAAAACCCTGTTAGGGAAGAGAAGAAAAAGAAAAAAATACAAAATCCACATATGTAGGTTCGCGGCATGCCTCGAACATTTAAAACATCATCATTCTGTCATTACCCGACTTGATCGCAACGGCGAACCGCGGGTAATCTATTTAAATAGAAAACTCTTCTGAAATCAGACATAATTTGCACGTGGAATCAACCATACTTGGACATGATGATACTGGTTTTTTTCAATCGTCATCATGTCCATTTGGGTCACAAAAGCGTGTATCAGAATGAGACGTTTTATTGTATCACTGAAACAGTTAATTATTAGAGTCAGGTATTATGTCCCCAGAATTCTTATAACTAAATTGTCTGCCATTTACAGAGCATTTTTTACAGTGGAAACCGTAAGTGATTTCATGTATAATGTTGTCGATCCTGGTTTTAGACCAAGATTTTAGTAAAATATTTTAGAAAGAGGATTTTCATGAAAAAAATTACACTATTTTTATTACTGTTCAGTATACTTTTTTCGCCCGCGCAGCTGATGAGCCAGTGTCCGGGAACTAGTATGGCTGGTTCTGCAAGAAACGGGGCAATTTCCTGGGGAGCCGGACTGGCACTGGGGATGGCAAAAGAACAGTTATTCCCAGGGTCCGGGGCGGCTACAAAAAAAGATATCCAGGAACTGAAGCGGAAACTTGATGAAATTCAAAATCAATTGAATAATCTGTCAAAGCAGGTAGCCTATGGAAACCATGAGCTGAAAAAAGAAATTCGAAAATCAGCTTTCAATATTGGTTCCATGAACCTGCAAACCTACCTTCGAATTGTCACCAAGGCATACTCTGACTTGCATGTTGAAATCAGAAACCATCATAAGGGCCTGAGTAAGGAAGCGCTCAAAAGAAGTAAAACTACAATCAACAGTATTCTCGATACTATTCAACACCACATTGAACCCCAGATTGGAGCTTTACATAAAAGTGTCTATGGTGGCGGATTCGATGATGGCCTTTACAAAATGTATGCAGATAAGCTGCTGGCAACTAGAAGATTTATCAACAACGAGAACTACCGAAAAGAAGTCATCGCATTTGTTAAATATTACAATCAGATACAAGCCCTCGAAACCTACCTGGTTTTAACCCTCTATAAAATAAGGAACTTTTCCCATACCCAATATACAAGACGGATCAACGAACTGGACAAAAACAGTAAAAAAGAATGGGCCTGGCTTGCAAAAACTAGATCGGTGCCCATCAACAGTGTTATCTTCTATGCCAGAAAATTAATGTTTTATATGCGCAGGGATAATTATCAGCATCAGACTATGGACTATATCGGCGCATCATATTGGCCCCGAGACCATATGAACAAAAGAAGGATCAATGGATTCAACAACTGGAGACTCCCTTTGAAAGGGGAAGTAGATGCTATATTCTACCACTGGGTAGGAAAACCAGGAACATTTGCTTTACACCAGGGATTTGAAAATATGTCAGTTTCTCGTTACATTGGCTGGGGACCTGCAAAACCAATCCGGAATATTGAGCTAGCAAAAAAGTTCCCCGGCCATACGATATCCGTCAGCGGCTGGGGAGCATATGATACGACTTCCGGAAGCTCTGGAGCGATGGGTAAAGGCTTTCACAATAAATTTCAGTGCATTCCGGTGAGGACTATTCCCAATAATGAAATTAAGAAATATATCTGGTGATATCACAGAGCAACTAAACAATTCACTTTCTAATCTTGGAGGATAGCACCTAGCTATCCTCCAGCAACTTATGCCATAGGATTCTTCGTGGTTTATAACCGAAGCTCTTTTGCATTGCTATTCCTGTTACTGATTAATCCATCTTCTATAGATCTGCGTTTTGTTCTGAATAACTGGGTTTCACATCGGTCGTGCTCCCCGAAACTATAATCCAGCAGAATTTTAATAAAAAGAATCAGTAAATCTTGAAAAATAATACAAAATTGTAATTGATCATGAAAAACTTTGCTCGTTGAAACAAAAAATGTTGAAAATTATCTGAAAAAGTATGAGGAAAAAGTAAAACATTTTGATCTCAATTTAAGTTTTGGATATTGTATCAGAAGTTGAAAAGACTTTATTTTTAAGGCGAATGAGTTTTCGGGGAGGACGAACAACAAGCATGATTACAGAAAACTTTTTCATTGTTCTCTCCTTTTTGAAAAAATATGCAGGTTTTGAACTGCTTCCAATATCTGGAATATTTAACTTATAGGAATTTGCTTTTCCTGACACAAACAAAATTCTCCAACAGAATCATTATTACGACTAAAATCAAAAAATCTGTTCCAACATAAAACACCCAGTGTTTTATGTTGACACCGAACTAATCAATATTATAGCACAGATAATAAAACTAAAGAAAAAAATAGCCAAAAACCCGTGCTCTCCAAAAATATAAAACAGATCAAATTTCATCTTTTATAACTCATTATTTTGGGAAAATTATGTGAAAATTTAAGAAATCTTGAAAATCACATTACAGTAAAAATGTAGAAATGGAAAAATTCTAAAAATCATGACAAGATCAAGTGAATTTTAATTTTTTGAGAATAGATTAATTAAGAAGAATAGATTATTTAAAAAGTGAAAAATCATGCTATAATTCGGTAATCGTGATGTAAACCATTCAATACTGGAATACTGATGAGTTTCCCAGACTCCAGTGAAGGCTTTGACTTCAAAATGTCAGAATCAGGTTCAGGAATACCTTTCAAACCTTGACGATATCGACAGTGATTATACCATTGAGTCTATTCAATTTTTTTTCTATTTAGTTTTTTTTCTTCTGTTTTTTTACTCTTTGAACATTTACTTTCTCTTCACCAATCAGGGCTTTGCTGATGTTCACGAAAAAGGCTCGGCGCAGGGCGGTTCGATTGGAATCCTCGCGACGTGGATGAACAGCGTTGCTCAAGAGGATAGCGGTAGTCTTGTGTTCGGGATCAATCATGAGCATGGTCCCGGTAAAGCCACTATGTCCGAAAGCGGTTGACGAGGGCAATCCCCCGAGATCACCGACAGTCGCCTCTTCGTCCATACCCCACCATCCCAGCAACTGTCGACGGGACCGTAGAAAGCCGGAACCGTTCTCAAGAGCCGCGGCGTTTAGATGAGGGGTCAACATAAGCTTCACTGTTTCCGGTTTTAGGATTCTCTTACCCTTGAACTCGCCTCCGTTCAAGATCATCTGTGCGAAAACTGCCAGGTCGTTGACTGTTGAGAAGAGCCCGGCGTGCCCTGAGACTCCTCCCATTGAGCGAGCATTTTCGTCATGGACAATCCCTTTAAGCACTTTGTTGCGCTGTAAATCGTATTCGGTTGGTGCGACACGAAGCCGTTCCTGAAGTCTGGGGTGGAACATGGTATCATTCATACTGAGAGGTTTGTAGATTCGCGATTGGGCGAAGCTATCAAGTCGTTGACCGGAGATTGTTTCTACCAGCCTTCCGAGCATCATGAATCCGAGATCACTGTAGATCCGTTTGCTGCCTGGGGGATACTTCAGTGATAATTCTTCGTCGATGCAGCGATAGACTTCTTCGCGATCTATGCAGAAGGTATGGAAGGGATACCAGGCGGGTAATCCGGACGAATGGGTCATCAGGTGACGAACCGTAACGTTCCCCTTTGCCCGTGCCCCGAAGGTTGGAATGTATGTCGTCACCTTCTCATCCAGATTTATCTTGCCTTCCTCTATTAGGATCATCATGGAGACAGTTGTCGCAACCATTTTGGTTAAAGATGCCAGGTCGAAAACCGTCATTTCAAGCATCCTGGGGCTGTAGGGGACGTAAGTGATCTTATTTGTCTCAGGTGAACGAAAAACTAGTCTGGTCTGGCTGTGCCCGGTGGCATGACGAGCCACGATTTTCCCGTCCTTTACAATCATTACCACTACGCCTGGAGCGGCCTTCTCCTTTACAGCTTCAGCGATCTCGCTGAAAGCTCTGTTGACGTGTTCGTATTCAATGCCGACATCCCATGGATTCGCCCATGGGAATGGATCAGCATTCGCTGAACAGGCAGTTATTGTAAGTGATAATACAAATACTGTTAATATTAAAATACTTCTTTCTGCTTTTTTCATGTTTTTTTCCTTTCCTGATTAATTTTAAAATCAATCAATAATAACACAAAAAACCTGACATTCTACAATCACAATTTTCTGAAGATATGTATTCCCCACATTTTTATGATCATACTTCTCCAGAATTATTTGCTGATTCTTCTTAAAAAAATTTCTAGGGACAAAATACTTAACTTAATTTCAACACCTCCAACACTAGACAAACCCAAGCGAAATACCATTACACATAGCTAGCTCTGACTGATTTTTGTATTTCCCTTCATCCAGTTCCTTTCTCCACTTCTTTGCAAGTTCTATTCGATCCAGTTTGATCCTTTTTTTTTTAGGTGTTTTCGGTGGGGGAGAGGGTCTTTTATATGTTCAGTGAAAAAGTTCTGTATTTACACGCACACGAGGAGCAATTTTCTTTTCCATGAATTTTTTTGCTTCTTTGAAGGATGAACGGATTGATGTGGTCAAGTAAAAGTGGACAAACTTTTATGTTGCAGATTCCAAAACTTCCTACTTTTCGAACAGCCTAGGGGGTTTTTCATTTTACAAGATATTCGTACAGTTGTCCTTTGTTGGAGAGGATAAATATACTTCCTTTCTCATCAACCACGATGTCTTTGATGGAACAGGTAGAAATGAAATGCCATGTGCCTTTAGCCAGTTTCACTGCCTTTCTTGATGCGTGGCCGATTCCAACAACCTGATTTCCCTTTCCAACAAATATTCGTGATAATCGAACATGTTTATCCTGCTTGCTCCAATAGAAACGTCTTTTTTTCCATACATATCCTTCTTTTCGGTCCAGAAGGCACCATACCTGATTGTCGGAAGCAGATATCATGAAGGGAAATTCATGGAAGTTAGCTGGAACACTAAAGCCTTTCCCATTCAAATATGCACCGTGCCCATTCGTATAATATACATGTTTGCAAACAGAAAGTTGAGTCACATTTCTGTATTTTTTCAGCCACTTGCCATTTTTCCACAAGTATGCGTTGTTGTCGATGATTGCCCATATCATTCCACGATCGGAGAGTTCCACCTGCTGTAGTCCTTTTATACTCTTTGTAGTCAAAGTTGAGTATCTTGTAATGATATCATTATTATTGGCAGAACCAGCGTAGACATGGAGTAGTATCTTCCGATGGGTCGTGATTCCGATCAGCGTTTTTTTTCCTTCCAACTGACCAAGGTCAATCTGCTTCATGGGTGGGAGTTGATGCCCATCGAATGTTCTAGTAACTCGAAATGAACTCGGAAACTTAGGTAGTTCAAGGGCTCTGGCATCCACTGATGTAATTGAAATCAGTAAAAAAATTGGAAGTAAGAAGAATAACACTATACCTAAACTGGGATGATTAATTATCATTATTACTCCTTGTTATTGTTTTCTACCTTCAATATATCACTAGTGGGAAAAAAAATTCAATCTGTCAGAGTTTCTCTTTAATTAGGGACAGGTCTTGCGTGTTTAACACCTACAGATTTGCGATTCTTTAGTTTCACGGAGAATCAAGTGTTGTGTCCCATGAATTACTCTGCATTATTCAGCGACTATTTTCTTTTCCCTGCGAATTTCCATGTGCGAATCTCAACATTTTCATTGGAAATTCTCCGCAGGAAATAAAAATCCTCTCTGAAGAATTGACAGTTGTTCTCAAAACAAGTACAATTGTACTTGGAATAAGAACGATGAAAAACAACAACTTATCAGATACTTTATTTGGAAAAACAAGAAAAACACTATTCACTTTGTTTTTTACTAATGAAGATACGGAGTTTTATCTCAGACAGATTTCTACGATGACAGGAGTTAGCCCGGGTGCACTTCAAATAGAACTCCGAAAACTTGAAAGATCAGGAATACTAGCCAAAACAAAAAAAGGAAAACAACATTATTACAGGGTGAACAAATCCTGTCCAATTTTTTCTGAGCTGAAATCTATAGTGACTAAGACTATTTTATCCCATGATATGATTGCTCAAGCATTGGTTTCAATTTCTCATAAAATCAAAGTAGGTTTTATTTTTGGATCAGCAGCAAAAGGGAAATTAAAAAGCGGAAGTGATATTGATCTAATGATTATTGGTGAGGTTACAACCTCTGAAGTTTTAGAAGTATGTGAAGATGTACAAGAGAAGTTGAATATGGAAATCAATCCTTGTATCTATCCATTAAATGAATATGTCAAGAAACTGAAAAAAGGAAATCATTTTTTGAATTCGCTTCTGAAAGAAGAAAAGATATTTATAATAGGTACTGAGAATGAGTTTAACAGATTGGTTAAATAATGGTTGGCTAATAGAGCATGTAACCTCAAAAACTGAAGTTTCAGATTTGATCTCTGTTGTGGCAAGAGATCTGAATGATTCTAAGATTGAAGGTCTTAGTCCTGATTGGCGACTTTCAATTGCTTACAATGCTGCTCTTCAAATTGCAACAGCTGCACTAGCGGTATCTGGATATCGTGCATCAAGAGAGTCACATCACTATAGAGTTATCCAAAGTCTGTGTTTTACTTTGAAAGCAGAAAAGAAGCTGGTCAGGAAGTTTGATCTTTTCAGAAAAAAACGCAACATTGGTGGTTATGAACGTGCAGGAATGATATCTGATCAGGAAGCAGCCGAGATGCATCACTTGGCAATTGAAATTAATGAACTTGTTATGAACTGGATAGACAAGAATTATCCGGAATATATGGACTGATTTTATTTCAACACCCCAACACTTGATATACCCAAGCCCGAGAAACACCATTATACCTAGCTAATTCAGACTGATTCTTATATTTCCCTTCATCCAGTTCCTTTCGCCACTTCTTTGCAAGTTCTATTCGATCCAACTTGATTTTTTTATTTTTAGGTGTTTTCCGTGGCGGGGAGGATCTTTTATAGCGCAGGGAAAAAGTTCTGTATTTGGAGGCACACGGGGAGCCATTTTTATTTCCTGCGAATTTTTCACTGCAAATATCATCGTTTTTTAAAAAAATTCATCCTCGACATATCAAATATATGCCTGCGGTGAAATTTGATCAAAAGCCTCGATCTTTTTGCGAAATTCTCCGCAGGAAATAAAAATTCTTGGGGAGATTTAAGAAAAATAATTAATCCCAAATCCACATATAGATGGGGTCATATTGATTGAGCATTCATTTATTTTTTAATCATATTCCCTAACTTAGAAAGAGCATCTTTGGACATTTTATCTTTGTTTTTTGCCCTGTTATCACGCCTTTCAACAAATTCTTGGATTATGTGGTATATCTTGATAATATCTTTTTTCCTGATATTCTTGATTTGTTCTATTCCATCTTCAGTTTCAATCTCTAAATTTCCTACCGAAGAACCCACCTTATGATTAATTTTTACTACTTTTTTCATTGGAATATATAATTTTTTTAACCCGAACAACATTGTTTTTTTTAAAAAAATTACTCTGAGATCTGAAACAATTATTATCCAGTTTTTGCCTTTATAATCACCGCCGGTAATGGCTAATAATTCTTCATCTTTTTTCATCACTTCTGAAAGATAACCTATTTCCTTTGTTCCAAACCATTTTTTGAATTCATCAATCTTATCAAGTTGATTATCAATTATTTTCTGATTAACAGCCATAAATTCCCTCCGAACATTCTTTTTTATTTATACTTATAGGAAATTGCTTCACTCCCCCAAAATTTAAAACCCAACAATCTACCATCCAGGAGAAAATTTCACGGCAAAATCTGGGTCAGAATGAGACAGGACACCATGAATATTATAACAGATATAATAGAAAGGACAAGAAAATAAACAGAAAAGTACTAAAATACCACAAATTTACTGAATAGAGAATTCAATGTATCAAGGCCAAACCAGGTTTGGTGTTCTGATATCACTTACTTGTGGACATATGAAGGTTGGATGTATCTTGTGTCAGGGTTATAAATTCTGTATTTGAGGATTAGCGGGATTGTGGACTATATCATTTCCTGCGGCATCTTCAAATACATCGGAATTTGGTGTGGCCAGAATATTTATAAAATCACTATTACTCCAAGCATTGCTAACAGTCGTACCATTAAAAGTAAGTGTAATGTCACCACTACTGACATCAACAGTTATTCCAACTCCATCCAGGGTATCTGGGGAACCATCTCCCCAGATCTTAGGAGCATCGACTCCATTACTTACACTTGTAAAAACTGACATCATATTGTTCTGGTTATCAGTAAAACCTGGAATATTCTTTATGACCTCTTCACTGAAATCCATTGTAAAAATGGTTCCAAAAACAACATTGTCAGAAGTCAAAGGATTATTTGACATAACAGTAAGTAACAGTGGCGGCGCGCAATCTATGATTGTCTCACTATCATCCATTGCAGAGTCATTTCTATTTCCAGAAAGATCTTTCCATTTTCCAGCGGTAATACCATCTATTGATGTGGTCCCTGGGGAAGTGTCTTCTGTATTTTGACCTTCCATTCGTGTTATTTCAATATAATTTACCAGGCCAAGGGGATTAGAAAAAATTGGTGTATAAATTTCGCCATCAAAATCGACATCAAAACCATCAGGGAATACTATTGTGCCAAAATCTGCTGCTACGGGGCTCGTATTATCATCTGTTTTTATTTTTTCTGTGAAACTGATTTTCATTTTGTCGATAAAGCCATCAATCGACTCAGCCCATGGAGCATCTCCATTGGCAACAGGATCATCCGTATCATATATTTCAATTGTTGTTATTACAGGTCGAGTCACATCTTTTGTTCCAGAGGTTCCTGTATACAGAGTGGAAATGTTGCCTGTGATAGAATCTTTTATATATGCCTTTACTGTCAAATGATCATAAGTATTCACTGTTGGACGTTCAAGCAAAGGAGTACAATCAGATATGGTGACGTCAACAGGGCTTCCATCGGTTGAATTTGCAATTCCAGTTTCACCAACATTGGGTTTTGTCGTGACTCCATCAAATACTGTCGCAAAAATTTGTTCTTCTGTACGTTGACCATTAACTGGAGTTACCCTGACAATGGGATCATCTTGTGATTGGATATTCATAAAATTATCTGTATTATTTGCTCCATTGGCACCACTGCTCAAATAAGCTGCTGTTGGTTGATCAGGAATAATACCATCACTTGTCACACTTGATTCGTTCCCATTTACAGTTTCAATTATTGTATAAGAAAGAGTCGTATTTGCTGTAATTCCAGCGACATTAGGTGTGAAAACTCCCCAGTCAAGAGTTCCTGCATTATCATTGCCAAACACGGCAGTTTTAATACAAGTTCTTGCTCCTGCACCAGTTGTGATTATTTTCAATTTATTATTAGTATTATAATTTCCATTGATCGATGACAGAAAGTGAAAAAGATCATCTACATCAGAATAAAAGATTTTAGTATGGTCAGGTGGAGCAGGAACGATCCCGTCACTGACTCTGTTTGACTCGACACCATGGGTATAACCTGCAATATAGTTAACAGTTGCATATTTTACTGTAGAGTTTGGAGCTTGTTCAGAAATTCCAAGAAATGGTGTATCTCCATAGTTTAAACCGCCCGGTCCAAGATATTCTGTTTCACCAACCAGGATATCATTCAGATAAATTCTCAATCTTTCCTTTTCTGGAACAGCATTATTGCCAATAACATTGACTTTTCCAGTTCTGTTTGAAAAGGCAAAATTTGCCGGATTGGGGTCTACTGGCAAAATTAATGTATAGAACACATTTGTATGAGTTTTTTCTACTGCCTTTACTCCACTTGCCAAAGATGTGTATTCGATCATCACATTATAAACTGATTCAGCTATAAGAGGAGAATCTGTTATAGTATGATTTCCTGCTAGTAGTTCTGCTCCAGCTAAAACTCTTAATCTTGTATTTCCATTATCAACACCAGATGTGCAGGTCCAGGTAATAAGACCGCTTTTTGCATCTTCTCCAAGGCTATAATTAATATCTTTGATCTTTTGTGCTGAATTTGTGGGCGGAAAAATTATGTCATAATCACTATTTGTCCATTTTGCATAAAGGACTATATCAGCCTTAACCGTATCAATACCAAACTGCCAAACAAGGGTT
>DAOVTB010000237.1 GCA_030633305.1 Candidatus Muiribacteriota bacterium | reverse complement strand
GACAAAAGTCAATTTTAATAAAATACACTATGAATGGTGGCAGATTGAAAAATTTTTTGTGAAAAAAATAGCAACTAAAACTGCGGTAGCATATAACTTTTCGAGTAAAGATGCAGATTTGAAAAATAAGGCAAGGCCTGGGTCAAAACTACTTGGTTATGAAGGGTTGTTGCCTGATGGTTTTGGATGCAAACCAGATGAATTATGTGGTATATTGGAAGAATACAGAAAGGAATCATCTGTAAAATAATAGTTTAAGAAAGACAAATGAAAAAGGAGTTATTATGAAGAAAATAATGTTTATTTTGATTTTTTGTATGGTATTTGTTTGTTCCCTTGAGGCTCAGTTGACATCTTTGCAGGAAAGGGCTCGTGCTTTATTAAATAAAAGAGGTAGCACCAGCGTTGGGAATGTGAATCTTGATTCTTTAAAGCAGAATGTTCTTCCTGCACTTCAGAATTCAGGGGCTACTTCTACAATAGCTAATACTGCCGCAAAATATCTTGGTGGTGGAACAAGTGGATTATCCAATTCGCTTACACAGTCACTGCAGGATGCCCAGTCGATTTATTCTAGTTCTGTGCAGTTAATGAATATAACAAACAGGATTCAACAGGGTGGAGGAGCTAGCGCTGTAACCACTTCAGATATTAGTGATATCATTAATGCATCCAGCAGCATTTATAATTCTTCCAGCAGGCTTGTAGAACTTGTTAAATCAAATGCACAAATGATAAATGGTCTTATGGGTGCTTATAATAAACTCAATCCAGGTAGTAGTGGGAGTAGTATAATTCCTTCAGGAAGCAGTGACACTGTAGATAAAATGCAAATGCTTCAAAAATTATTACCATATCTTAAAAAATAAAATCTGGATATTTTATTTTAAATAAGCCTGAAGTAATTGAATAGAATTTTATTCAGTTACTTCAGGTTTTTTCTTTTTTATGAAGAAATTAATACAGACACAGACTACAATGAAACAGCATACATAAAAGATATATTCACTTCTTTCGCTGGAATATACAGTATATACCATGTCTAAATCTCCCATGATTCCAATAAATTGCATGAATAATGCTGATATGAATATATATAGTCCAAATTCTGTGACTCCTTTATTGATAAGGAAATCTTTTATTTTGGGCTTAAGTAACCAGGTTATAAAAGAAGAAATTGTTATAAGTATAAGATGAAGCAGGAAGTTATTAAACTTTGAAGAGATCAACAGTTTGACTGCTATCCAGGCTGGAATATGTACAGCGATAAAAATGATAGCGGTGAAAGATTTTGAACTCATAGCTTTTTGAATAACAAACTTCTGGATGTGTTTTTTTTGAATTGTTTGTGATAAAAAAATCAGAGCTATTATTTCTATGATCCATGAGTAATAAAGGACATATTGTTCAAGATGTGGCATGAAAAAAGGAATTCCCGCGCGGGAAATTTTTTTGGCAAATATTTTTTTATAATCATCGTCTGCTGCAAATTTTTTCTTCAGTAATATATCCAGTTTCTTTTTAATATCACCAGTGGCTTTTTCTTGAAATAATATCAGATCATAGTCTTCTTCACAGATGTATAGCCTGCGATTTTTCTTTCCTTTAATATTGTATTTTTCAAGTATTTTTAATGCTTTAAGTATGTCGACCTCTTCGAATACTTCACTTTGTTTTATAATGTGATAAGCATCCTTTATTGAGAAATCCTTCTGGATAACTGAATAGGATAATATAAAGATAGATGCAAAAATAAAAGCACCAAAGATCATCAGGTCTTTTAAAAATTCCAGCGAATTATGAACTTCATCTGTTGGTTTATTAATTTCTATTTTTTCAATATTTTCTGATTTTTTTTCTTCGCATATTGTCTCTGTCATATAGGTTTACCTCGTCAACGTATTCAATGACTTATTATACTTCATAAATCAACAAAAAACTGTTAAATATGATAATATATCAAAATACAGGCAAACTTCAAGATAGTTAAAACTAAAGAGAAAATGTAAAATGATTTTTGGGGGTATGGAATTTGAAATTCAGAATAAGCAGAGCCATTATCATCATATTGATATTATTCGTTGGTATCAGTTGTAATATCTGGTGCGAAAGAATAGGATTGACAACTTTTTTATACAATACCTTTGAATTTAATGATGCAGTTGATAAAAATGTTGAAAGAGTATGGCTGGCCTGTGAAATTGAATTGAAGAAAAAAGGATATGAAGTTGTTCCTTATGATGAAGTGATAGCTGCTTTTAAATCATTAAAAATCGGGGGATATAAATTATCTACACGCGAAGTAGAACGTATGTGCAGAGAGATTGGAGTTGATAAAGTAATAACTGGTAGAATTCATAAATATCTTGGATACAAAGGTTTCAGTATAAGTGATTTTTTCTCGACTGAAGGAGAAATAGTTTTGGAATCAAGGATGTATTCTATATCAAAACAGTCATGGTCCTGGAAAAATCGAGTTAAAGCCAGGAAAAAATACCGTCTTTCAGGAATTTTTAAGAAAAAAGGCCTTTTATTAAGGAGTCTTTTAAAAGATGCTGCTACAAAATTGTTCCGTACTTTTTCAAAGCAGGATACTGAACAGTTAAAAAAGGATTTAAGAGAGTAGTTCACACACCGTGTGATTTTTAACGCACCTGAAATGAATAGTGTGAAAAAACACGCAGGAAATCATAAAAATCTACTATGTGTTTATGGTGCCAGGTTTCGTATGTGGGACGAGTCCAACGAGAGACACAGGCATCGGTATTTACTGGGTCACAATACATCTTTGATACTAATTTTGGTGGAAACAACTAATCTGGCGCAGGGGTCAAAGCAACTTTCATAAACTTGAACTTCAGGTATGAGTCGTCATAACGGGTCAGGGCACATTGAATTTTTTTGAACATCAAAGAAAATTCAAGTCCTTCTGACCCAATTTATATTGATATTTGGTATTAATTATTATCCGTTTTTATTTAATTTTTTCCTTCATGTTTCTTCGTGCCCTTCGTGGTAAAATTTTTTCTTTTTCTCTGCGTTCGCTGCGCGATGTCTTCATATTTCTTGCATTGGCACGCATATTGCAATTCCTATAAAAAACAGTTTGGAGAATGCAATGCGAAAATCAAGGAAAGTAGTATTTATTGTTCTGGTTTGCCTGCTCCTTATTCAGGTATCAGTCTATTGTAAATCATCAAAACCTGTGTTCACATTACAGGTTTTTAATGCTTTAATTGGGCCTGTAAGTTACCAATCGTTATTCAAGACACATGGCGATGTAAGAATAAAGATGTATAAAACAACTAGTAGTAACAGTAATGGTCGTTTGATTGTAGATATGGATATTGGAAAAATAAAACAGACTATTAAAAACTGTTATAATTCTGAACTGAAAAAGAAAATGAAGGAAGATGCAAAAAAAGGGATTTTAACAATTCGGAATCTTAATCCTGGAAAATACATGATTCTTTTTACGGCCAAAGATGAATTACAGTATAAAAATACTAAGCATTATTTTGAAATAACTGTTGATGGAAAACTTAAAGGCCTTCCACTAGTCGATGGAGTATACAGGTATATAATTGAATTGAGCTTTACAGGAAGGATATTCTACTATTCTCTTATTTCAATTGTTTTTCTGACATTCTTTATTGGTATAGCTTTAATTGTAATACAACATGTGGCTTTTAAAGGGATTCCATTTATTTCGATATTTGGTAGTTCGATTGTGATCTTAAGCTGGGCAGTAGTTCTTGGGAAGTTACCATCAGCAGTTAGAATCCCAGTCTTTTTGGTTCAAATGGTTATATATATACTTGCGATGTGGAAAAAAGATCTTAGCTCTATGCCATTACCGTTTTTAACCAAATCGTATATTCAATCCAAGATGGATTTCCTTTTTCAGCCCGCGCTTTTACTTCATGATTTGTCAGGCAGTTCAGAAGGCATTGTGCGCCTCAGAGATAAATGGCATAACATTCTTACCCTGAAAGCCAGAAGATATTGTGATGCAGTGCCGCTTTCCAAGGGACAGACAGTGTATCTCATTGATTATGATGAAAAAAGTGATATTTATTATGTTCAGTCTGATGAAGAACTTCACGGTATAAATTAAAAAAATACAAAATATTACCACGAAGGACACGAAGAAACATAAAGGGAATAAAAAATGGAAGTAGGAAAAGGAGAAATAATATGGAATTTATGAATTTTTTCTGGGAAATTTTAATCAATTTTACAATCATTATCTGCGGTGGAACTATTCTGATTACATTTGTTGCAGCGAATTATTACAAGAAAACAACATCCGAGATGGCATTTGTAAGAACTGGTGCAGGTGGAAATGTTGTTGTATGTGATGGTGGCGCACTTGTTCTTCCGCTTTTTCAGGAAGTAACATGGGTGAAACTTGGAGTTCAGAAAGTCGATGTTTCCGTTGATCATAAAGATTGTTTTATTACAAAAGACAGGATTCGAATTGATATGAATTGCAGTTTTTATCTGAAAGTAGAGGCCGAAATAGGTCAGATACTTGCAGCCGCTCGAACCATAGGAGTAAAGTTTTTTGATAGAAACCAGTTTTCAGAACTTCTAGGACCAAAATTAAAGAGCTCAATTAAAAATATCATTAACACAACTGATTTTGAAGAAATCACCTGTAATTCAGCAGAATTTGAAGAAAAATTGAATGATATGTTAAACGGTTTTATGACTATGAATGGTTTGACTCTTGAAAGTGTTGATCTTTTAAAAGTAGTACCAACTCCAGTAAACAAGCTAAGTGCTTCAAGTCCATTTGAAATGAAAGTTATTAATAATATGACCCGACAGATTGAAACACTTAAACTTGAAAAAAAGAAGATGGAATGTGAATCACAGATTGCAATATTTAAGGAAGGGCAAAAAACCAGTGAAATAGTTCTTGAAAATAATCCATTATTTAAAAAACGAGTAGTATAATGTTTATTGAAACTGTACATAAATTTTTTGCCAATGCGGATGTTATATTTTTGCAGACTTCCGGATTATTGATTTTTGGATACATTGGTATGCTCTGGGTGGTGAAATGTATAAATTACATGATCTCTTTGTACCAGAAAGAATGTGAAAATCAAATCCTTGATATATATCCTGTTTGGGAAGATGATAATCCAATTGGTGAAGGATACAGACTGGAGAAATCAGGTGGAAAACTGTTTCAAGTAACGACTGAAATTGATAGTAGAGAATCATTTTTTCGAAGTTATAAGAAGTTAGGAAGAAGTAAATATTCTAAAGTAATAGCTACATTGCAAAAATTTGTCATGGCTTTTTCCTTTGGTTCTTTGGCAACAACTGTCATCAGTGAATGTAGAGAATATTTTTCTGCATTGATAACACCTTCATGGAATACCCTTTATATTATTCTATCTCATGTAATACATGTTCAATTTTTCAGATCTATTCCATATACAGGAAATGAATTTGTCTGGATGTGTCTTGGTATGCTTATTTCAGGATCTTATTATCTGTCTATGGAGTATTTTCTTTTTCGAAATTGTGAAACATCAGATATCAAAAAAAATATTTTTCAAGAATTTATCAAATTTGTATTTATTATACTTGTGGCCATTTTGATGAGCAGGTATTTTATGATTACCCTTATTTCAGGTTTTGATGGTAAACAATACAGCTTGTATTTCTCGCTTTTTGTAAACTGTTGCATTTGTACTATTGGTGCAGCGTGTTTTTGTATTTTCTTTATAAAACTATCAAGTAAAAATTTTAATAGCTTCAAAAAAATAATTAAACATTTTCCGACAATTCTACTAGTAGTTTATCCCGTTGACCTATTGTTACGCGAAATTTTCTATATTGATATTTTTAATATTCCATTGTATGAATATCCCGCAACAGGGCATTTAATAGCTCCTTTCATAAGGACTTATGTTGTTCTTTCTGAATCAATGGTTGCATTATTCTGTATTTACATGTTTTACATTGCTTTGGTATGTGTAGGGATCAAGTTTCTTTTAGCCAAGGCATCTGGCATAAAAGAAAGGATTAAGAAGTTGTTTGTACTAATGATGAAAATCCCTGAATTGTTAATGAATGGATTTGTGCATATTGGAAAAGTAATGCAGTATATTCTTGAGTTTGCTTTCAAAGTAGTGTTGTACATCATGGAGTTTTGTTTTAATGCCATACACGCTATAAAAGAGCAGTTTTTGAATGATCTGATCAGTTATTATCGAAATATTTGTACTTTTTTGAAATGGTCTTATCGTTTAATTAGTAAGTTGCCTGAAATGGTATATAACGCGTTGGCTTTTTTATGCAAAACCTTGTTAAATTGCTTTCTATTTATTGGTCAATTGCCACGTGTTATTATGGATTTAATCAATAAGTTATTTAAAAGACTTATCAGGGAATTTGTACAATTAATAATTGATATCAAAAAAAATATTTTTCAAGAATTTATCAAATTTGTATTTATTATACTTGTGGCCATTTTGATGAGCAGGTATT
>DAOVTB010000176.1 GCA_030633305.1 Candidatus Muiribacteriota bacterium | reverse complement strand
TTAAAAGGAAAAAAAATACTTGTAGGCGAAAATTCAAAGACCTATAGTTTTAATGGACAATTAGGTTCTTTTTCAACTCCTGTTAGAAAAATCGGACCACAAATTATAGTACCAATGGATGAAATGAGAAAACTTCTGGATGAACTGGAAAATTCAGTTTCACATCAACCTGTACAAAATTATTATGAAAGAGAAAACGGAAATATAGAAGAACAACTTATTCCACCAAAAATTAAATTTCGCGAAAGAACAATCGAACATAAGCAAGAAGGGAGCTACCTTCACAGAATCCTGGATGAAAATGAAAACTACATCAAAAGTAACTTTTCCCATCATGGAAAACTAGGAATAGAATTTAAAACTGCATTTTTAAAACCTGATACATATGAAATCAACGAAAAGCATCTGCAAAGACATTTCATCACAGGTGCAGGATTCAAATGGGGAATCCTTGATAATCTGATGATAGAAGCATGCTTTTCACACTGGTATGATACAAAACGGGATATCATGTTTGGCAGACCTGTTACTGGAGAAAGGAAGATCGATCTGAAACCACTTTCAGTCAATTTTTTCTATTATTTCAATCAACACAAAAGAACCCAGCTATATCTCGGAGTGGGCGGTTCAAAAATATATGGTGAATACGAGTATCGAGACATTGATATTTTAGATACAAAGAAAAATGATGTTGCTACATTAAACCTTTACGGAGGTGTTGAACATTTCTTTAATAATCACTTTTCAATTTTTCTTAATATGATGTATATGTCAGGTGATATCAACTTTTACCTTGAAAATCTTAATGTAAACGATAACATAGTGCTTGACGGTCTGTATTTTGAATTAGGTGGCATCATATGGTTATGGTAGTCATATCTCTGGTAACAATAATTCTTTTCTTTGTAATGATGTATCTATATTTCAACAAAACCAGAAGAACAAATTTATTTTACCATTCTGTAGGTAATCATTCAGAACATTCCCCAGAAAAACTGCTTCATGGGTTTGAAACTATAAAAAGTACTGAAGAAAAATTAAAATTAATAAATACATTTTTTGAGAATCTGAGTTTTAAATCTGCCAATTGCGAGTTTTTAACTAAACGTTTCCGACATGAAGAAGACTGCATTAAAACAAAAATTCTAGGAATAATAAAGCAATCCAGGTATCAGGAACAGTTTGTTACAGGAATAAAGCCCTATATTTCCGAATTCAGCGAAGAAATAAAACTAAAACTTATTACACTTCTTGAAATTATGATTGTTCCTGAGGTTAAGGAAATCTTATTATCCATGACTTTTGATAAATCTCAGGCAATAAGAGAAAATTCAATATTTGGTCTAAAAAAGTTTTTAAAAAATGATGTCAGAATTAGAGATCGTTTTATAGAACTTCTTAAGGATCCAAGTAAAAACATTCGGATTAATGTTATAAAAGGACTATCATTTGGAAGCGAAAAAGTTTTTCTGGATAAAACGGTAGGAATGTATCCTTCAGAATGCGCTGAAGGAAAATCAGTACTCTTAAGTTATTTCAAACAATGTAAAATTTTCAAATCACATACTATGCTCCGGGATTCCTATAATGAGCTTCCTGAAAAAGACCGTACTACTATCAGAGATATTCTACTGGAAAGTGACGACATTATGGATTTGAATTTTGTACAGTCAAAGCTTTCACGAGTCGATACCGAGCTTAAAGATACTGCTGCTGAGATTGTTGAAAAAGGTCTAATAAAAGCTGGATTCAGCAAAGATAATGTCAACATGAAAGTGAAGGAAATCCAGAATTCTTTTACTTCAGATGAAAAAAACGAACCGGCAATTGTGAATCTTCCATCAGCGAATCAGAGAAAAGTCGATTCAGCCACAAAAGAAACTATTGAAAAAAAAGTAAATATTTCGAATGTTGATGAAATAAATAACTTTCTAAATGAAAACCTTGATAATGAAAGTAATATGAATTATCTGGCAAATAAACTTCTAGATGAAAATGATTCTGGAAAGATAAAACCACTGCTGGATAATTTTGCTGTTCTACCTCAGCAGACCAGATATAATATCATAATGAAAATCGGTGAAAACAATTGGAAACAGTACTGCGAGTTTCTAAAAGATACTTTTACTGCTGGTGAATCCTATTTGATTCGTTCTGCATGTATCAATTCACTATGTCGATTGGATATTGAAATAGTATTCCACTCTTTGCAAGAATTCCTTGATGATACTTCTCATGGTGTTCTTTTTACAGCAGCCAGTAATCTATACAGACATTACAAAACAGACTTTACAACCCGACTTGAAGAAATACTAATCAGTGAATCTTCTAATAAGATTAAAAAAAATATTCTAAATATAATTGAACGTTTTTCCCTTGATATTGATGATAAATTACTGCTTATGCAACTTGATCAATATGACACGGACATAAAAAATTCAGTTATTGATATCTTTCTGAAAAAAGGTAAATTTGAATATGTGGATATCATCATAGATTCCTTCAAGAAAAAAAATACTCAACTTGAAGCCTTATGGAAAAAAGTCTCAAAACAAAATTATATGAAAAGCGGGATCAGTAATATTTTCTCCACGGGGAATGAACATGACATCTATGCAGCCTTGGTAACAATGGAAAATGACCAGATACAACAATACATTCACGAAATTGAAAAACTAAAATCCACTCCAAGTAAACATATCAAAGCTATAGTGATAAAAAAACTATGGGCTTATTACGGAGAAAAGCTGGATTTAAGTCAATTTTTTGAAGAAAAAAGTGATATTATCACCGTAGAAATCGTTTCAATAATAAAGAAAAATAAACTTTCGAAATATAATGATTATCTGCTTAGTCTGATTTCGCACAAAACTCCACCAGCTGCACTTCTTGATGCGATTGATACAATCGAACTTTTAAAGATCAAAAAAGCTATTCCAAAGCTAAAAGCCATCAAAGGGCAGGTACCAAATCATATATCTAGTAGTATCACCAAAGCTTTAGTCTCTCTCAAGCTTCTTTCCTAACATCAAAAGTATTGTCAGAAAGATTAAGAAAATCAACTGAATCATAATAAGATATGCTCCCATACTATTGGCACAAGTAAGTAATACTGCTGAGAGACAGGAGATTATGGTCAAAATGTATACGACTATGACACTCGCTCTTTTTGAGAAACCTAAAGCATTTAATCTATGAGAAAAATGATTTTTATCCCCGATAAAAATCGGTTTTTTATTCTTTAATCTAATAAATATCACGCTGAAGGTATCAAACAATGGAGTTATCATAAATAATAAAGGAATCATGATAGCAAAATAATTCGGCATTTCTTTAGTATAAAACGTAGTAACAATTGATATTGTAGATAACATGTAACCAATTAAAAGCGCACCGGTATCTCCCATAAAAATCGTTGCAGGTGCAAAATTATGTTTTAGAAACCCCATCAAAGCTCCCATCAAAGTAATTGTGATCAATGCAACAAAAAACTGACCCATGCTGATTGCAACTACACAAATGGAAAATGCTATAATTGCTGCCACTCCTCCTGATAATCCATCCATATTATCCAAAAGATTGAAGGCATTTGTGATTCCAACAATCCAGACAATTGTAATAATTTCATTGATATACGGAAAACTAAATACCGTTATCTTAACTCCTGAAAATACTGCAATCAAAGCTACCAGAATCTGGAACATAAGTTTCAACTTTGGGCCAAGACCCTTAACATCATCCGTGAAACCTACCAAAGTAATAATAACCATTCCCGACATTAAACCAATAAGTTGTGGTAAAGCCTTAATGAAATAGGAGTAATTCATGGTAATCCATTCAGGTAAAGTTTTAAAATATCCTGTTTTCAATATAATATAAAATAAAAATAAATTAAACCCAACTATAAAAACTATTGTAAAAAGAAGTGCAAGACCACCACAAAGCGGTTTAGCGGTTGAATGGACTTTTCTTTCTCCTGGATGATCCAAAATATCATATTTTATCGCAATTTTCTTTACGATATCTGTAAAAAATCTACAGGTAAAATAGGAAGTGATAAACAGATAAAAATAGACAGTAAATTTAAGAAACTCTTTATTCTTTATGATATTTGATAACATTGTCAATAATCGAATCCAGATCAAACTTTCTTTCATATTCTACAGCATCAACTATTTTTTGAAGCGACGGAACTCTGCGCATCATATCTTCAAAACCTTTTTCATATGCCTTTTCATATGGAATTATTTCAATTTCACTTTTTGATTTGGTTTTTTCAAGAATTTTTTTAGCAAGTGCTTCTATAGAAATTTCTTCATCAGAGCCAATATTGTATATTTCTCCAATACAGTCATCTTTTTCCATCAATCTGATAGTGCCTTCTACTACATCACTTACATGTGCAAAACAGCGGCTCTGATGGCCATCTCCATAAACACTTATTGAATTACCCATCATAGCCTGTTTCACAAATCGCGGAATAACCATTCCATAACGACTACTTTGCCGTGGGCCGCAAACATTGAAATATCTCCCAATTACAACAGGAAGTGCTTTTTCACGGTAATATGCAAGAGCCAGAAACTCATCAAGCATTTTTGCACAAGCATAACTCCATCGCGAAATTTTTGTCTTTCCAATAATAGAATCATCTTCTTCGCTTAGGGGAAACTTATTATGTTTTCCATAAACTTCACTGGTGGAGGCTACAAATACTTTCTGCTTCTTCTTATTCGCAAGCTCAAGAACTATCTCAGTACCTCTTACATTTGTAGTTAAAGATTCCAATGGATTATCAATAATATACTGCACTCCAACGGCAGCTGCCAAATGATAGATCTGATCAACAACTTTTACAAGATCACTCATCAACATCATATCCATTATAGTATCAATCCTGTAATGAAATTTTGGATTATCCATAAGATGTTTAATATTTTCGATTGATCCAGTAGAAAGATCATCTATCACATAGACTTCATGCCCTCTAGCCAATAATGCATCCGCAAGATGTGATCCAATAAATCCTGCGCCACCTGTTATTAAAATCTTCATCTTGACCTCCGGAATTCTATTTCTTTTTCCTGTATTTATTTATTTCTGCAATTAATTGATTTACTCTTTTCAATTCAAGACCCTTTGCTTTAGATTTTATTTTATTAGCTACCATCAAAGCCTTACCAAGCTTTCCAGTTTTAAAATACGCAAGTCCCAGATTATTTCCAATTGATGCACTTTCAGGAAAAAGACCATGTGCTTTCTCAAAAATCTCTATTGACCTGTCTATTTTATTCATAAAGCCATAAGCCACACCCAAATCACTGTAAATGGTTGCATCGCGTGGATTGTATTCACAAGCTCTTTGTAAAACATCTATTGAACCTTGATAATTCTTCATTTTACCATATTCAACACCAATAGCCTGTAAGGATTTTGCTTTTTGAACACCAGTTAAAAAAGGATCAAAATCCAGAAGATACTTCTCCATCTTTTTAATTCCAACAGGTGCTAATCCTGTCTTACATACTATATAGAAGGTATTTATCATCAGTTTACTGCAATCTTCAGCATATCTTCTATTTTTACTTTTTATCATATCTTTTTCCCAGTATCCAAGAACCTGGCTGTTTACTTTGAATATACGTTCCAATAAACTTCCATAGGAGTGATCAAAAAGTATTTTTTTACTTTCTGGATCAGCATATTTATCCTTAAATTTTGCTAATTCAGTATTATAACTCCGGCTAGCCATTTCAATTAGAGCCTGGTACATCGAAAACAAGCTTAAAACTAGCTGATTATTTACTGGACGTTTCTTTTTTATTGTAAAATGAATTATTTTCTCCATCTGAAGAGCTGCAGTACTAAGATATTCAGCAACCTTAGCTTGCTGCGCCGGATCATTTCCCACTTTCCTGGCCATTCGATACAACATTAAAGCATAGTTATTTCGTGCCATCAGAAAATCCGGTGCATACCATACCGTTTTTTCAAAAATTTCTACAGCTTCTTCATCTTTTTTAAGCCTTACCAGAACATTTGCCAGATCATTATATAATTCCCGGTCTTTAAAATTTTTCATTCCCAGTAAATAGTTCTTCCTTGCCTGAAGCAGAGCATCATTTCTATCTTTTTCCGCTTTAAGTAATACTTCCTTTGATGCATTTTTAGGTGGCGACTTAATTGCAAGTCTCGCATAAATATCAGCTCTTCCAACATAAAGTTCACCATCATCTGGAAGGTAACTGATAGCCTTACTAAAAGAACTGATAGCATTATTAAGAGCTTTATCTCTATATTGAGTTTCAGACATTCCAGACCGCACAAACTCTGCATGACGACTGATATCTTTCATACTTCCCTTCATCCCGTTAACTAGTCCCTGTTTCCAATGATATGATGTTACAAATGGCTTTAGCGCAACATATGAAAGTATAAAGATAAGAACCAGAGAAACAATAATTCCAAAATAATTTGGAGATTTATTTGAATGGCCATAATCTATTTCAGGTTCAATTCCTGAATACCTGATTTTGGAAATACAAAAATTCATTCCCAACATAATCACAAAGGCCGTAGATGAAAAAGATAGATGAAATGGAAAACTAACCACCGCATGCATCAATACACCTGTAACAGAAATCATGGTACCAACAAATAATACTTTAGAATTTCCATTAAGTTGATTGAACAAATTGAATGCACGATAATAAAATACAAAAATAGCCAGGAGAAATAAACTCAGACCTACAATTCCATTTTCAGCCAGGACCTGTAAATATTCGTTATGAGTTTGAATGGCTTTTCCGTTATAAGGAATAAAAAAATCTTTATTGTTAATAAATTTAGCTTGGAAATCAAGATAATGGTATTTGAAATTACCGATTCCGATTCCTACAATTGGATGGGTGGCAGCCATCAAAATTGTCGAATTCCATACCATCAATCTCTGATACAGAGTATAATCACTCTTGAATCTTGATAAAAGATTTTGATAGTTATTTACAGGACTGGGAATCAATGCTAGTAAAAGAATAACAAAGATCATACACCCAATAGTTACTGCATATATAATGTTTTTATCGCTCTTTTTAGATTCTTCTGATTCAATATTTGAAATTTCTTCAACTGTTTTGATCGAAGAATTTCTAGATTTAGAGTTTTTATACCAGTTTACAAGTGTAAAAAGTATGAAAAATCCTAGGCCACTGAAAAAAGCCAGGATCGCACCACGAGTCTGTGAAATCTGTAATCCAAAGAAAATAATACAAAATGCAACTGATGCAAAAATCCTTTTATACAAAAGAAAAAGGACTGGAAGTAAAATAAAAATTAAAAAACTAACAAAATAAACTAGTCCTAGACTAAAATTAAAATACCTAACAGTGACTCTTCCACGTCTATTATCTTTTGCTATTTCAAGAATAATACTTTGACCATGTCTAAGTTTTTTTTCTGACTTTAATTTTTCAATAGCAGAAATTATTTTATGGTAGTCACCATTTGTAGTAATCTCACCTACTTTCTGTATCTCAGTTGGAGGAAAAGTCAGCGTATTCTTTACAGTAATAAACTCACTGTTTGCTCCACCAATTGTAAAAATTATCAAAAAAGCAATTAATCCCATTCCAACTAAATAGTACGAAAATGGAAATCTAAAAAATGAAGGAAAAAAATTTTCACTCTTTTTTTCCCATTTGTAAAAACTCAAACAAAGTGCAACCGGAAGCACTACAACCATAAAACCAGCAAAATAATTTGGATTTCCAAAAGAAGATATAATGGCAAGTCTACCACTGGTTTCACTCCATAAAAAAGGACGCCAGTTAAAAAATTCGCCGATTCCCCAAATTGCGGAACATGCAGAGGAATAGGAGAAAACAAGAAGAACTTTATATATTTTCTCAAGGCTCGATAAATTGTTTACTGAGGCATAAAAAATAATCAGACCAGAACAGAAATAAATCAACGTATGGTACGAAAGAAAAAAACTGGAAGCGTTCAACATGCCTATTGCGCAAATTAGAAAAAAAGCTACAAATAGCGGATCAAGCTGTGTTTTTTGTACTAAAAAATTCCTGGTTGCAAACATTTTCAAAACCCATGTTGACAATATTACTCCAGCACTGAATGCAAGAATCGTTTCTTTAGGAACAAGAAAAGATGATTTAGTAATTCTACTAATTATGAGTGGAATCCCAAGAGCCAGCGCAAATAACTGGTACTGAATTATTTTCTCAAAGATTCTTTCATACGCATCAGTGCTTAATCCACGAAAATAGGTAAAAACGCCATACAAAAATCCACCAATCAGAAATAAAATATAAGAAAATAGACCTAAACCACTTATAAAAACTACTGGAAGTGATTGAAATTCACTAACTGGTGACTTCATAATTCCTTCTACATATGAAATTACTCTGGAGAATATAATCCAAATATCATGTAAAAATGTCACTATTCTTTCTCCTTTTTGCCTTTCATAATTTCATTCGCAAGAATTTCCAATTTGCCGGGGTCAACAACGTAATAACTGACCTTATCAATATATGCTGGTACTCCAGGAAGTAAATGAAATTTCCTGCTGTATTCTTTAATTTTCAATACTTCTTTTGCAAAACCCAACATACTTGAAATCCCCATATTGGTATATATATTTGCCTTTACAGTATATGCAATATCATGGATTTTCATCCATGTTTTAAAATCCTTAATCTTTTTTATTATAGCATTAATAAATTTCTGTTGTCTTGCAATTCTACCTATATCTCCTAATCTTTTCCCACGATATCTAACATACTGCATTGCTTTATCACCATCAAGAATCTGCTTTCCTTTTTTTAGATCAATTTTAAGCCCACCAGCTTTATCCACATATTTCATATCTCGTTTTATTTCGATTGGAATACCACCAATCACATCAATTATTTTTACAAAAGACGATAAATCAACAAGGACATAATAATCGATACGAAAATCCATAAATGTCTTAATCGCCTTTATAAGCATTTTTATTCCCCTTTTTTTTGATTTCCTGGAATAATATGCATAAGCTGCATTGATTTTTCGCCAACCATGTCCTTCCACCCATACTCTTGTATCCCTGGGAATATTGATCAGATTAATTTTTTTATTCTTCATATCCCAGAAAGCCAGAATAATTGTATCTGTCCTGTTGACACCAACTTTCTTATCAGTTCCAACAACAAGAAAAGTATAAGTCTGCCTTTTCATCAGGATGTTATCGATTGTTTTTCTATTGATATTGATATGAGAATCTGCAAAACTATGAATAATAAATAATAATAAATAACAAATTATGATTCTAATTGAACGTGCATTAAATCTATATTTCGTTTTATTAAGATCGTCTACGTTAACTGGATATTGTATATTATTCATCTAACACTTTTTTACTTTTAATATATTCTTCAACTTTACTATCGACTAATGAAGCAATCGATTTTCCATCAACCATTTTCTTCCTTATTGAACTTGATGAGATATCAATCACAGGTGCTTCTAGCAGAAAAAAGGTTCCATCACAATCGTCAAAAACTTCGAGCAGTTCATTATAAGATTTATACCTGGGATATACAACAAATTTTATTTCACTCTTCAACTCTCTGAATTTATGCCAGGTTTCAAAATCCATATAAGAATCCTCGCCAATAAGGAAATAAAATTCTCTATCAGGAAAATTATTTTTTAACTCGATAACCGTGTCATAGGTATAGCTAATTCGCTGCCTTACGATCTCTATCTCAGATATTTCAAACTTCTCAAATCTTTCCAGAGCCAATTCAAGCATACGGAGTCTGTCATCAGTAATCATTTCAGACATTTTTTTATCA
>DAOVTB010000055.1 GCA_030633305.1 Candidatus Muiribacteriota bacterium | reverse complement strand
TATTTTCCTGATAATGATAAACGTAATGTAAAAGTAGGTTATCATATGCTGGTAATACGTGGCAGCCGTATTGATATTTATTTTCCTGAAGAAATGGAACTACCATCAATGTTTGAATTTTATTATGATGGCGATGTTGAGACTGAAAAAAAATATATTAAGATAATTCCAGATGGACATGATTTCGGTAAAAACATCAAATTTTAAGCATAGAGGAATAAATAAATGACTTCAAATAATGAAAAAAGCGATCTTATCAGTAAATTATCATCAAAAGAGCCTTTTACAAGACTGGAAGCTGCTGCTTCGCTTGCTTGGTCAAAAGATGAATCTTCAGTCAAAGCACTTATAAAAGCACTAGATGACGAAAATTCACTTGTCAGAAAACAAGCGGCCTCTTCTCTTGGTTTAACAGAAAACGGTCAAGCAGTTGCTCCACTTATTAAATCTCTAAGAAATGAAAAAGATGAAGTAGTTGCCGAGGAAGTTAAAGACGCTCTGATTCTTCTTGATTCCATAGCTGTTGACGCATTGGTAAAACTACTAGATGATAAGTTACCTGAAATCAGAGCTACTTCAGCATCGATATTAGGAAATATTGGAGACAGCAATTCTATATCTCCTTTAATAACAGCTCTAAAAGACTCTGACTCAACTGTTCGAAGAAACTCTGCGTGTTCACTTGGATGGATCAAATCTCATGAAGCAGTTGAAGCATTATTAGAAGTATTGAATGATACAGACAGTGACGTAAGAAATGAAGCCGCAAGAGCATTAAAGGATATTAATCACAGTTCAACTATTCAACCTCTACTTGATATTCTGACTAAAGAAGATTGTAATTTCAATCTTCTCGCTATATGGCTTCTCGGCGAATTAAAAGCAAAAAAGGCAATTCCTCAATTAGTCCAGCTTCTAAAAAATAATGACATTACTTTCAGAGGTAAAGTTGCAATTGCACTAGGTAAAATTGGAGCTGAAGAAGCAGTTGAGGCATTAGTCATGTCGCTTAAGGACCAAAGTATAAGAGTAAGGCAAAATTCTGCTATCGCATTGGGTAACATAAGATCCAAAAAAGCCGTCATTCCTCTTATTGTTGCCTTGAAAGACGAATCAGAAGAAGTTAGAAACAGCACCGCACATGCACTTTGTTTAATACAGGAAGATCCTCAGAAGCATACAGTACGAGATCTTTCAACAATTGAAAATAATTTTAGAAAAAATACTCTGATATCACTTGGAAGAGTCAATACAAATTCTAATATAGAACCGCTGCTTGGAAAAAACAATGATAAGAAATTTAATATTGATATTGAAAAATACAAAGTTACTGCAAAAGATTTAACTAAAGTAGTAAAAAGCATGGCATCCTGGGCTCTTAATAAAATTAATATTTCAAATAAATCCAAACCTGAATCATTGAAGAAACCATAGTATCATCTGGTATCAATTTATTTCATTCAATAGTCCCTATAAATTAAATTATTATTTCCATTCACCGATAAAATAAAAAAAGATTGGTGGAGTCTATGTTCAATAGAATAATTAATATATTTACGCTCTTTTCTGTATCCCTTGTTCTTTTCATTAGTTCTGGCTGTTTCGGGGGAAGTTCTGCTTCTGGGCCTAAACTTATGAAATCAAATCCAAAACAACTTCTTTTTGAATATACACTTGCTCTTCAGGATGAAGAATTTTTTCTAAACCCTTCTAAAATAAAAAGCTATGTAAAAAAAGTTGATGCTGCAGTAAAAAATACTGTAAATCTAAACGATAGAGCTCGGTTAAGCTTCCTTTCAGGAATTGCGCACTCAGTTCTTGGTGAATATTCAATATATGAAAATAAACCAGAATTATCAGAATCCCATCTAAAGACTTCGATTGAGTCATTTGAAAACTATATCAAAAATTCAACAGAAAAAAATAATCAGCTTCTGTACCTTTTTTTCAGTGCAAAATCAAGCAGGCTTTTAGGTAAAATAACTGATCAACCGGAATTGATCAAGAAAAGTATCTTCAAACTAAAAAAAGAATACTATATGATAGAAAAGAAAAAAGCTGAGTTTGGAGTCTTTACTCTAAATAAAAAAGCCATATTGATCGAATTGGCTGACAGTTATATAGCACTTGGACTTATAGATCTTGCTGAAGATATTCTTCAAAAAATAAATTCAATTGCTCAAAGAGGTAACCCTCATTTCATGGAAGTCATGGCAAATCTAAGAATCAGTCAGCGAAATGTAGATGAAGCTATTCGTGCATTACAGAATTTCAACCTTAACTCCTACGAAGATTATTTTCGACGTGAATTCAATCTTTACAGATTAATTGGTTTATACAGCATTCAAGTTCTTCAAGGTAAAAGCATCGCTGGAAAAGCATTAAATAAATTAAAAAAAGGAGCCATGAAAAAATCTTATTATTCAAAATCTTTGATTAAAGATTTTCATGGTATTTACTTAAACAGCAGTGATATGGAAAAATATATGAAAAACCTTTGGGATCAATACAATGGTATTCAAAAAAACAAGCATTATTCTTTGAAAAAAAACAAAAAAGATCCTCAAATAATCGTACATCTTAAAACATATCTCAATAAACTGAAAAATGATGACTATTCATTTCGTGAAAACTATTCCCTTAATTTGGATTCAAAGAAAACTCATATGATATGGAATGAAGTAAAATACAAAAAAAATAGAATAGATCTTTCTTTATGGTTTTATCTCAATAAAATGAGTAATGAATATGCTTTAAAAATTGCTGATACATCGAATGTTATGGCAGTTATCAGTTCAGAAAATTTTTCCCTGGCAAAAACATTTTTGAAACTAAATTACAACAAATTAAAGAAATACATACATAATGATAAAATCAAACTATCTCTATTTCAAAGTAACGAAAAAAAATTAGTCTCAACAATAGAAATAGCCGTTGATAAAAAAGGGATCAGCGAAGAATAAAAATACCTGTTTCATTTGTAAAACCGTTATATGACTTACGTTCGATAAGATATGAACCAGATTGTTTGAAGATCACTTTCTTATCATCCAGGGTGATCTTTCCAACTTCAAGTTTATCACGGTCATAAATAATCCCGGATTTACTATCAGGCCAGAAATCGTCAAAATAGAATGACCCCCATTCCTGATAATAATCCTTGAACCAAAGGCCTGAATAATTGTTATTCCCAAGGAAAAATGCTCTTTCATTCAAACCAGAAAAACCACCTGCAAGAAAAGTCAACTCTCCTTGAACACCATTGAAATAACCTTCAAACATCGTGTATTTCCCTTTTTCAATAGTCTCATCAAAAGTAAAATTACCAATCGGATTTAGAAACCTGTCAAGCAGAATTTTCTTATCAAATTTATAGTAACCCCACAAATCTCCTGTAGTCCATACACCATGAATTTCCTGTGTCTGTCTTATATAAGGGATAAAAAACATTGTCAAATTGAAATTACTGTATCCAGCAAAAGAAAATTCTGAAAGTAGTATATTATTGAAATCACTTGTCAGGTCAAAAAAGATTGTTAGCGCCGAAGTTCGACGCTGATTTACATAAAGGCTTATTGTATAATCTTTCTCAATCACGGGTTGATGCATGACAGTTTTAAAATCATCTGCTTCCCATGTGAAATTTCGTTCATTTGAATGATACTCTATCCTGTCAAGTGTCAACCTGACTTTTGTATAAAGTCCAGAAGGTATTGAATTCACTTCAGGATATTGAAAGATTTTCTCTCGGCCTTCTTCAATAGTAGCCAAATCAATTTCAGTTTTATTCTGTTCTACTATCGTATACCAATTAATTCCATTATCACTTATTTTAATCTCTCTAAATCTAACTTTACAGCGTGATACGTTTACATCCGGATACGTTTTTGAACTTTTTGAGAGACCAAGATTTGGTGAAGGATCCATATTCGTTATTCCTATCTTCACACTCCCCTGTTCCATTCTCTCATCATCATTAATTCTTACCATATCGCTAATATTTGTATCACAGCCTGAAAGAATAAATACAAAAACTAAAAAACAGATAAACAAACAATAAATTGTAGAATTAAAACTAGTTTTCAAAATCTATCTCTTCCATTTTAAGTTTTTCAGATCTACCCAGTATTTTCAAAAAAGCGGTTACCACAACTGGGTCAAATTGTGTTCCTGAATTTTTAATCAATTCTTCAACAGCTATATCCTGAGACAGAGCTTTTCTGTAAGGTCTGTCACTTGTCATTGCATCATATGTATCAGCAACGCATATTATCCTGGCACCAAGTGGGATATTCACTCCTGAAAGGCCATCAGGATAACCTTTACCGTCATATCTTTCATGATGGTATTTCATCTGATTTCGAACTTCACGAAGAAAATCTATTGAATTGATAATCTTTGTTCCAAGAACTGGATGATTTTTGATCTGATCAAATTCATCATTTGTTAGTCCACCCGGTTTAAGAAGTATACTCTCGCTTATTCCTATTTTTCCAATATCATGTAATAAAGCAGTATGTTTTAACATCTCCAGTTTTTTACTTGATAATTTCATTTCTCGGCCAATTGAAATACTATATTCTGTAACTCGCTGTGAATGACCATGTGTATAGGTATCTTTTGCTTCAACTGCACTTGCAAGTGATTGAATTGTATCCAGATAGCTTTTCAAAAGCTTCTGATATAGGCCAGCATTTTCCAGGGCAATTGATGCCTGGGCTGAAATTGTATTCATGATTTCCAACTCGTCATAGCAAAAAACACCTTCCTTTTGTAAAGGACGTTCTACTGACATAACACCAAAAACCTTATTTTTAGACATTAGAGGTACACATATCATTGAATCATTGTGTTTATAATCAGGTGTATCTATAAAATATTTACTTTTCTTTGTATCAAGAATAATCATTGGTTTAGCAAATTTTGCTACATAACCAGCTACCCCTTCTCCTGATTTGAGTACAAAGTTACTGCTTACCTTCTTCGATAATCCATGTGATGCCTTAATCCTGAGCTTCCCTTTTTCAAATAGCAGAATGGAACCCCTTTCAGCCTGAGTAAGAATAATTATCTCATTCATGATCAACTTAAGTACCTTATCCATATCAAGAGTTGAACTTATTGATTTTCCAACTTCATGTATAGAAGTAAGCATATTCAATTGAAATTTCGTTTTCCTTAAAAGTTCAGCTTTTTCAATATAATTTGCAAGTTGGCCTGATAATGCCAAAAGCAGTTCGACGTCTTCAGTCAGAAATTTTTCACCATAAAGTTTATTGTTTACATTTATCACACCAATAATTTCAGTCCCTACTTTAAGAGGCACAGATAATGCTGACTGAGTCTTATAATCGGAACCGCTTCGCTTAAACTGGTTATTTTTAGATATATCATCAATTAAAACTGGTTTCCCATGCTTTGCAACATACCCGGAAATCCCCTCTCCGATCTGAATTTCAATTTTTCTTATTAATTTTTCACTTATCCCTTTTGCAGCTGCTATTTTAAGAGTTTTAGAATTTTTATCGATTAGCATTAAGGAACAATTTTCAACATTCATTACTTCCGGGACCAGATCGATTGCAAGTGAAAAAAGTTCACCAGAATCTATTACAGATCCAAGAAGCTTGGAAACTTTATAGAATATTTCCAGTTCCTTTATTATTCTTTCCATTTTCTTCTTGAGATTTTGTGAAACACCTTTGACATTCAGTTTTTTTAGAATTGGTTCAATATCTGATTTTTCATGTTTTACCATTTTCTCAAGTATAGCTATTACACTTTGATATTTTTTTAAACTTATATTTTTCTTCTTTTCAGCTAAAAAAGTATATTTATATGGTAGTTTTATAATATTTCCAATCACTATCTGTTTTTTCAGAGAACATACAAATTTTTTAACAATTGAAATATCCTGATCTTTCTTTATTAATTCAGCTAATTCACAATCCCCTTTGCATTCCGGACAAAATTCAGGAATTTCAGAATTTTTTTTAAATATCTTAAAGTCAATACCTGATACGACCTTTATCTCTTGAAGGATCTCTTCGAAAAACATAATTAGGATTCTCCTTATCTAGCTATAGGCTTATATCTACGATATTTTGCCTTCAATTTTTTATTATAATTAAATGCTTTTTCAAGCATTTTTTTACTTATTACACTATTTCTAAAGCAGAAAATCGTACCATTTGAAATACTCGCTATCTGCTTTTGGCCATATTTTACCGGGTAAACAAAAATTTTAATCTTTTCATCACCAGTCACAAGAGAGTTCATATTCTTTTGAGTCTGTAATATAAGCTTCTCCAATTCAACAGACTTACCACTTCTATAGAAAAATATGCAGTTTCTGGTCTTTTTCTGTAGCCAGTATTCCCTTTCAACACGGTCAACAACGCTGGTCATCAACCAATAAAATGCTCCAATACAAAGAACATAGATGCTTATTTTAATTACATCTTTTTTCATTCTTATGATTATATAAAATTCCTTCCATTAAATCAATGTTTTATTGACTTTTGAGTATACAAAAATTAGCAATTTATCAAGAATTTAAGCTTAAACATTCTGAGAAGTCTCATCATTTCATCATGAATTCACCGTAGAATAACCACATTCATAATTTTGGCACAGAAATTGATTTACCAAAGCTGAGATTAAAAAACGGAGGAATAAAAAATGAAAACTACAATGATCACTTTCTTACTCACAACAGTATTGATCTGCACACTCTTGGTACCAGCACATACACAGGGTTTTACTCATAACAACTCAAGAGCAATAACGGTTTCCTCAATAGAAGTTCAAAAGGAAATAACCAATGGTACATCCATAACAACTATCAATTATGTATACCGAAATGGCTCAGAACATGTAGTTAGTGGTGCGTACAATTTACCTCTTTCGCACGATGCGTGTGTGTTTTATTACGCACTTACCATCGGCGAAAAAACTCAGGTTGGAAAAATACAGGATAAGCATCAGGCAGAAAATACATTTCAGAATGCAAAATCTAATGGATATTCAACTTCGCTTTCAAAAAAGACAGTAGCAGACAGCTTTACAACTTCGATCGCTAATATACCACCACATACAGATGCATTATTCACGGTCAAATTTTCACAGTTGATTCCATATACAACAAATAAGTACACTATTCATATACCTCTTTCAACATATTATAACAATTCAAATCCAGTTGATTATTTTTCATTAAACATTTCTGTAAAAGATGGCGCTGATATTATGAAAGTATGGAAAGATAATCATTCAAAAGATTTAAAGATCGTGAAAAAATCTGAAAACTCATACAATATCAGTACAGAATCCTTCGATTTCAACCTGATTAAAGATATTAATTTATTTTATAAACTGAATATAGCTAAAACTGATATCAGTGCAGTATCACATCTGGAAGATTCAGAATCACCTTATTTCATGTTATCAGTTATCCCGCCAACCGTCGGATTGAAAAAAGAAGAAGAACGTCTTCCTTCAAATTATGTTTTTGTTGTTGATAGAAGTGGAAGTATGGCCGGAAAGAAAATTGCAAATGCAAGAAAAACACTACTCCAATGTGTTGCTTCCATTGATGAAAGTAAAGATTTTTACGGTATAGTTGCATTTGACAGCCATGTCAGTCAAATTTATCCTGAGAATAAAAGACAGGCAGAAGCATTTATATCACGCGAAATAAATGCAAGAGGCGGAACAGATATTCACACGGCTCTTTCAACTGCAATCTTTAAAATTAAATCTTTGGATGAAAGAAAAGATTTCTTAACACATATTATACTGATTACTGATGGAAATCCATCAAGTGGAATAAGTAACTTCAATGAGATCATTAACAGAATAAGTTTAAAAAATAAAGAAAGTAACTTCAAAATCCATACTTTTGGAATCGGACATGATGTAAACAAGCATTTCCTTTTGACTCTTGCAAAAAGTAATGCAGGTGAATATGATTTCCTATATTCAGGAAATCTCTCAAATGATAAGATCACATCATTTTTCTCTAAGATCTCCAACCCTTACATGAGAGACGTTGAAATATCCTTTTCAGGATCAAATGTATTTGATGTATTTCCTGCAAAACAGTCAACGATTTATAAAGGTCAGAAACTGTTTATTACCGGCAGAGCTAGAAATTATGGAGACATAAATTTCACATTTTCTGGTTACACAAATAACGGAAAAATAACATTAACAAAAAAGTTTACTATCGATGGCAACAATAATGAAAACATTAAGAGAATATGGGCAAAACAGAAAATAGATAATCTTCTCTGCAAAATGAAAGTTAATTCATACGATTCAAATTTAAAATCCAATATAATTGCACTCAGTAAGAAATATAATATACCAACTCCTCTTACCAGTTATGTTTCAGTATCAAGAAAACCTGTTGTTAAAAAATATACTTCTTACACCAAAAGTTACTCTAGAAATACTTCCGCACCTCCAGTATATAATACTCAATTCATGCCAACAAAAGCCAGAGCAACAAGCAACAAAACAATTCACGTCAATAGAAACCCTCCAAAAAAAATCAAACCAAGTTTTCTTCCACTATTTGGACTTTCAATCCCAAACTTTAACAGTGCAAGAAAAAAATCCAGAAGCAAAGCATGTATAGCAAATATTAAAATGCTTGAAAACGCTCTTGAGATGTTTGATATGGATAATCCACCAAATAGTACCGATCCAAATGTAACAACCGTTGTACTTGGGCAAGGCGAAAATGTACAGTACTATCCGCTTACAAAAGGTGGTTATGTGCAGCGTATGGCAAAATGTCCGACCTCTGGAGCTACTCATTACATCGTCATGAGAGATAAAGCTGCAGGAAATGCATTATACGTGGTATGTCCAATACACGGAACAATCGCTTGCCAATTAAATGGTAACAGTGCCATTGATCCAAAACATCTGGTAAACGGGACAAAATTTGTTTATAAGGAACCTGGTCTCATTGATATACTTCCTGTTTATTTTTATAATGCTTCAGTAACCTGGATTACACTTTACCTTCATCTTCTCTGGTACGGTTCAATAATATCTCTCTTTTTTGGAAAAGCTTCCAGCTGGGCAAAAGGTATAAGTAATGTAATGATCTACTATCCAATAATTCGTCCACTGTATTATGTAACTGTTGCACCACTTAAATACGCTGTCAATAGATTAACCAAAAGAACAGTTTGGGAGGAAGTATAATGAACAGCAAATTAAAAAGAAACCTTATTCTAATGTCTGGTATGATCATATTCTTTTTCATCATAACACAGGCGTTACATCATCCAAGTAAACTACAGCATCAATTACTATGGCTTGTAACAGTATTCACTCTTGTAATTTCTTTCATTGCACGTGATTTTAGTTATTTTTTCTCTGGATTCATTTGTCTTTATACTTTTTTCCTGTTTAATTCAGCAGCCTCATTAACTGAAATTGTTTTTGTAATTGTACTTAATATAATCATTCATAGTTTAGCATTAGGTGTATTTTTCAGTTCGCTAAAAAATGCTGGAAAATATATTTTAGACATATTCTGTAATACGTTCAGCTCTTTGAAATACTATTTTATTAAGAGAAAACTTTATAAACTCTCAAATTGTAAAATAGATTCCTGCAAAAATATATCATCTAAGAATCTGCAGGCATTAGACCAGGTATTTAACGAAGTACAGGAAATCAATGTGATGATTCAAAAAATGCCTGCAGGTTCTGTAAAAGAATTTCTTAATGATATTCCTGAATCATTGGAAAACCTGTTGATGGGCTACTGCAAATCCCTTGTAAGACTTAACAATTTTCGCACAGCAACAATAAATAATGATTCCTCCAAAATTATTTCTCAGATAAATTCTGTAAAAACACTGGTTGCAAATGGGGAATCTTCAGTCAAAGTTCTTCTGAAACGATTAAACAAGAAACTGAATGAAATAAATGAAATAGAAAAAAATATTGTTGAAGAAATTAATTTTGCTGAAACAGTCAAAGAAGAAATTGGAAGAATTAAAATCAAAGTTACAACATTAAAAGGGATCCATGTATCTGAATCAAATGTCGAGAAAATAGAAAGGTTCAGCGAAAGCGACTTTTTAATTGAATCAGCTAATTTTATCAATAAATCTGTTTAGATAATAAAAAACCGGTATCATTATAAAATATGATACCGGTTTTATTTTTTACATTAAATTATGTTTCTAACTATTTTGTTTTTTCTTTTTTCCCTTTTTTCTTTTCAGGTTGCTTTTTTTTAGTATCGCTACAATAATATGTAAGAGTCTTTTTAGCGGCATTAACTCGTACTTTAATTACATCCCCGCGAGTGAATTTTTTATCCAGTATCATCTCGGAAAGAACAGATTCAACATATCTCTGAACCGATCTTTTCAGTGGTCTTGCACCCATTTTTGGATCCCAGCCCTGATCTACAAGAAATTTTTTCATCACCTTGGTCACTTTAAGATCTAAACCAATATTATTAAGTCTTCCAAGCACATCGCTCAAAATAATTTCCACAATCTTCAGATTGTCATCATAATCCAGCTCACGAAAATTTACAATTTCATCAATTCTGTTAATAAACTCGGGTTTAAAAGCCTTTTTCAATGTTTTTAACATTTCTTTAGTCTTAAAATCATGTGTCACAATCGATACATGGTCACCAAAACCAATGGAACTTTCAGTACTTTTAACAGATTTAACACCTACATTACTAGTCATAAGAATCACACAGTTTTTAAACGATACCTGCGTTCCTTTTGAGTCAGTAAGAATACCAGCATCCATAATCTGAAGCAACAGATTATGAACTTTTTCATGGGCTTTCTCAATTTCATCGAATAATACAACACTTCTTGGTTTATCCTTAACCGCTTCAGTCAACATACCACCGTCTTTATGTCCAACATATCCAGGTGGTGCACCAATGAGTTTGGCATATTCATGACTTTGAGAAAATTCACTACAATCAATTCTTATAAGTTCTTTCTCGTTTCCAACAAAAAAATCAGTCAGAACTTTTGCAAGTTCAGTCTTACCAACACCTGTCTGACCTACAAAAAGAAAAGTTCCAATTGGTCTGTCGGGATTTCGAAGTCCTATATGGGCTTTTCTAATAGCCATTGAAACAACTTTAACTGCCTCATCCTGTCCAACAATCCTTTTCTTAATATAACTTTCCATATTAAGAAGTCTATCTGAGATATCATCATCGGTCTCATCAGCTTCATCAAGTAATGGAACTAATCCTTCTTCTTTTGCTCCATTTTCTTCGATTGTAATAGTTACTTTTTTAATATCAAGTGTTGAATTAACGCTTATGCAAAGATTATATAGTTCCTGTTCAGCAATTTCACCAAACAGGGAGTAATTATTATCACCAAATATCATAGGCATGATCTCTTCGTGATAATTTAATATAGCTGTAGAAAGAATGAGTCTTTTATAAGATTTTTTATCTGAAATTTTAACATTGTTAAATAGCTTGTTAATATCTATTTCAGTAAATACTCTGATTTCAACAAATCTATCTAGAGATTCACAGAATTTTATCTTTATTTTACCTTTATTGTCGTCCATTATAAACCTCCTGATGCCTTAATAACTCAACTCGGTATCGGCTGCTTTCGGACCAATATCGCGTCTGAAATGCATACCGTCAAAATGAATATCTTTACAAAGTTCATAAGCATTTATACGAGAGTCTTCGTAATTTTCACCAATTCCGATTACATTAAGTACCCGACCTCCTGATGAAACAGTTTTCCCGTTTACCTGTTTTGTTCCTGCATGAAACAAAAGTCCCTTGTCACTTTCACCCATTTTTTTAATACCAGTAATCTCTTTACCAATCTCATATTTCATTGGATATCCAGAAGACACTAATGTGACACAATTTACACTGGAACTATTCCATTTAATGTCAACATCTTCCAGAGTTCCTTCTTTTATAGCTTTAAATATCTCACCCAGATCACTATCAAGTCTTGGAAGTACAACCTGTGCTTGAGGATCCCCAAAACGAAGATTAAAATCCACTACTTTAGGTCCACTTTTTGTACACACAAGGTGAATATATAAAACCCCTTTATAATTAATTTTTTCTTCCTTTAAACCATTAAGAACCGGCATCATGATATCATTGTATATCTGATCCTTTACTTTATCGTCTACAGGCGGTGCTGGAGAAATAGCACCAAGTCCACCGGTATTTGGTCCCTTATTCCCATCATATGCAGAGATAAACTGCTTAGCACTAACCATTTGCTTAATAGTTTTACCATCTGTAAATGCTAAAATCGAAGCATCTATACCTTCAAGTAATTCCTCGATAATTACTTTGCTTCCTGCACTACCAAAGGTTCTATCCTTCATCATCACATGCACTGCTATTTTCGCTGTAGCATTATCTTTTGCAATGATAAATCCTTTTCCATTTGTAATACCATCTGTTTTTATGGCATATGGAGCCTGCCTTGAATCAATATAATCTTTTGCATCATCAATATCATCGAAACATTCAAAAGCAGCAGTTGGAATATTATATTTTTTCATGAATTTTCTAGCATATATTTTACTTGCTTCCAGTTTCGAAGCCGTTTTAGATGGCCCCATTATGGCTAAATCATGTTTATTAAACTCATCAACAATCCCTTTTGTTAATGATATTTCAGGTCCTCCAACTATGGTCAGATCAATATTATTTTTCTTTGCAAATTTTCTAAGTTCTTCAATATTTTCAGCCACTATTGGAACAAGTTCTGCATATTCAGAAATACCTGCATTACCAGTTGCACAATAAATCTTACTCACAAAACTACTTTTTGAAAGTTTCCATACAATCGCACTTTCCCGGCCACCACGACCAATCACAAGTATTCTCATAAGGTAAGCCCCCTAACTGTTTTTTGTATTTTTTAATATTTTAATATAGACCGTAAAAATAGTCAAATTTTATGTCAAATTATTAACGAAATATGTTGAATCAAGCTAAACCTAAAGCTTGTGTTAAACATAAAATAATTCCTTTGTTACAAAATAGTGATTAGATGAAGTTTGGAACGCAGATTAATCGTAATAGAATTCATCGAGCTTCTTATGCATTGCTCGTTTTTTAAGTTTTTTTAAGGCCCGGCTCTCTATCTGTCTGATTCTCTCTCTTGTAACTCCAAAACTACGTCCAATCTCTTCAAGAGATCTTGGAATACCATCATCAAGCCCAAACCGTAATTTAATTACCAGTTTTTCTTTATCCGTCAATTCACTCAAAACAGAATCAATCTGGCCCTTTAAGATTTTTGTAAAAGTCACTTCTTCTGGAAGAGGAGCATCCTTGTTTACTATAAACTCTGATAATTCTCCACTATCTTCTCCCACATGCATATCAAGAGATATTGGATCAAGCGAGATAGCCACAAGAGATTCTACTTTTTTTAGAGTAAATTCAAGTTCTTCCGCTATTTCTTCAATCCTGGGTTCACGACCAAATTTCTGACGAAGCAGTAATTTGCATTTATTAAGTTTGTTTATTTCTTCTACAACATGAACAGGAATTCTGATTGTTTTCGAATTATCTGCAATAGATCTTATTATACTTTGTCTTATCCACCATGTGGCATAAGTACTGAACTTATAACCCATTCTATATTCAAATTTACCAACAGATTTGATCAATCCAAGATTACCCTCCTGGATAAGATCAAGAAAAAGCATACCTCTATTAGCATATTTTTTTGCAATTGAAACAACAAGCCTTAGATTTGCCTTTATCAGCTGTTTTTTTGCCTCAACATCACCATCTTCAATCCTCTTTGCTAGTTCAACTTCTTCTTTTCCAGTGAGAAGACGTGCACTTTCAAGTTCCTTGAGATATTGATGAATCATATCTGTTGAACGTTCTGTTTCCTGCTTTTTTTCGGAACTTGAATCATGAATTTTTTTTGCTAATGTGAAAAATTCATCAATATCATCATTTTTTAATATTGGGATTTTCATTTTCTTGATATAAGCATTAATGTCCTGAAGGTCTAATTTTCTAATTTCTGAACTGGAATTTACAAACTTATTAATATCTTCATAAGTTAGAAAGCCCTGTTTGTTTCCAAACTTTACAAGCGGCTCCAGATTTTCCTTCATTTCTTTGGGAGTATTTTTCATAAACTCTACTTTTCTTTAAAGACTCCAAATTTGCGTAGCATATTATATCTCTGATCTAATAATTCATCAATCGGCACTTTAACCAGTTTATTTAATGAATTCTTAATACTTTTTTTTAATTTATCGGCAGCTGCGTTAAAATCTTTATGGGCACCGCCACCTGGTTCCTGAATAATCTCGTGAATAATACCAAATTCTTTGAGATCAAATGCAGAAATTTTTAGTGCATTTGCTGCCTGCTCTGCTTTTGAAGCATCACGCCACAATATAGCCGCACATCCTTCAGGTGATATAACTGAATAAATAGCATTTTCCATCATCAAAAGCCGATCACCGACTCCAAGTGCCAGTGCTCCACCACTTCCGCCTTCTCCAAGTATTGTGACTATAATCGGTATACGAATTCCAGACAATTCATATAGATTTTCTGCAATCGCAACAAGTTGGCCACGTTCTTCCGCACCAATACCAGGATATGCTCCAGGAGTATCAACAAATAATAAAAGTGGTAGACCAAATTTCTCAGCGAGTTTCATAACCCGAATTGTCTTCCAGTAGCCTTCGGGATGTGACATTCCAAAGTTACGATATATTTTATCACTTGTGTCTTTACCTTTTTCCTGACCAATTACAACAACCTTTCTTTTATCAAGTGAAGCGAGTCCACATATTATTGCATTATCATTTTTAAATTTTCGATCTCCACCAATTTCCTGGAAATAATTAAAAAGTTTTGGCACATAATCAAGAAATTTAGGCCGATCGATATGTCTAGCCATTCTTGTTCTATCCCAGGATGTTAAATTTTTATGGAGATCATTAATTTTTTCTTTAAGTATTACGATAACTTCATCTACTTCAATATGCTCTTCAACAGAAAGAGATTTGAACTTATCTATCTGTTTTTCCAGTTCTTCAATTTTTTCCCAAACACTCATTTGTCAATCTCCTTAGATTTATCCAAAAAAAGTAAGCAGCTCAATTAAAATACTTTTTAGTTCTTTACGATTAACGATCATATCTAGCATTCCGTGATCATACAAAAATTCAGCTGTTTGGAATTTTGGTGGTAGTTTCTGCTTAATCGTCTGTTCAATAACTCTAGGTCCGGCAAATCCAATCAAAGCTCCTGGTTCACCGATCATGATATCTCCTAGCGCTGAAAATGACGCTGATACACCACCAGTTGTGGGATCAGTCATGATTGAAATATACAACTGTCCTGCTTCTGAATGTTTTCTGATTGCAGCACTTGTTTTTGCCATCTGAAGAAGAGAATAAATACCCTCGTGCATTCTCGCACCACCGCTTGCAGAAATCAAAATAACTGGAAGTGATAGTTCAATTGCATGTTCAAAAAGTCTTGCAACTTTTTCACCAAGAACACTACCCATACTTCCACCAAGAAATGCAAAATTCATAATTCCAAGACAGGCTTTTTGTTTTCCGATTTTACCTACACCCGTGATAATAGCCGACTTCATACCAGTCTTTTTCATAGATCGGTTTAGTTTATCAACATACCTTTCCTTAGCATCAGAAAAATCAAGCGGATCAACACTTTGGATATTCTCATTTATTTCTTTGAAAGTACCTCTGTTAACCAGATAACCTAGCCAGCCATCAGGAGATAGCCTGAAATGATGTCCACATCTAGTGCAAACATTGATATTATCTATCAATAGATTTTTATATAATATTTCCGCACAATCTGGACATTTTATCCATTGATTATCCGGTTCTTTTTTCTTCAGAATAGACTTTTTTAACCATGCTGTCATATTACCTCCAAGTCAATTAAGTTCAAAATTTGGAAAGAGTAGAAAATAAGCCGAATTCTGTATTAAACGATCATCTATCTTGGCTTTCCGTTACCGAAAAGCTCATGCGGTTTACCCGGAAGTATAACGAAACGGACAATTTCATTCTTCTCTATTTAACCTTGCTCCACATGGGGTTTACCAACGCCGAAAGTTACCTTCCGACCGGTGGGCTTTTACCCCACCTTTTCACCTGTGCCATACGGCAGTCTAATCTCTGTGGCACTTTCCCTCGGATCACTCCGGCCGGCAGTTAACCGGCATGTCGCCCTTTGGAGTTCGGACTTTCCTCAGGGATTACTCCCCGCGATCGTCTTTTCTACTCTATTTCCAATCTTTTTTCAATGAACCTAATCTTTCAACTTTTTTTACATTTCTGGATTTTTCTATATATTGCCTTATACTCAAACCACATTTCTTACAGACTTTATCTTCATACTCTCTTCCTTCATCATCACCTTTTACCGTTTTAAAAGAAGAACCGCATTTTCCACAACGGTACCTTTTCATTAACCGAAGATAAAGATAAAGTAAAAATATAACTAAAAGTCCTGAAACAATAAAATACCACTTTTGTGTAAATTTTTCAATATCAACTCGTTTTTTTTCACGATTAAGTTCTTCAATAATGCTGTTCTTATCTCCTTGTAATTCCTCATAAAGCAGATTAACAAGATCATTTATCGCTTTTGCAAATCTACCATTGTCAATATCTATTTGAAATTTTCCGTCAATATATTTTTGAATTCTTTTTTCATTTAAATAAATCCTGAGTCTTTCCCCTGCAATAAATGAGATTTTTTTATCATCAAAACTTAACAGAATAAAAATGCAGTAATGCTTGAAATTCGGATTATTCCTGTTCCATGAGGAATATAATTTCAGAATATTTTCCTCATTAATTTTATCATTTTGGACTCTGATGAAAATAGGCAGCGGAAAACTTTTTTGAATATGCATAGCCATCTTGTTGATTGCAGCTTTTTCAGCCAGTCCTGAAATGGCATCTGTATTAACATATTTGTTGGTTGTCAGAACTTCTTCATTGTAGACAAGTAAATATACCAGTCGCCCAATGAGCAGCAACAAAAGGACAAACAAAACTATTATAATTATCCTGTCTTTTTTATTCATCCCATTCCTGTTCTTTATAATTCAATCTTTCAACTAGTTCTTTATTTTTTATTTGTTTACTCCATGTTCTGTGTTCTCAGTGAGATGAAGATTGGAATTTACAAACCAATTTATGCTGAGGTGTATTCTGTTCATACTCCGCAAGCATAAATTGGTGCAGAAAATTTCAATATTCGCTCACTGAGGACACAGAACTATTCGTCAATTGGACCTATCCAGTATAAATACCTTTCACAATTTGAGCATTTAACCAATTGGTTTGAACCAGTGGAAATTGTTCTTTTCTTACTTGCTATTATATTCAAACTACAGTTTCCACATATACCTTCAATCCCTACAACTGCAACACCACAACCGTTTTGATTAAATAATTTCTCATAATTTGCTAAAGAAGAGTTTGATATTTTTTCTACAAGATCATCTTTTTCATCTTTAAGATCTATCACTTCAGAATCCATATTTTCAATATCAGCCTTGCATCTTTCAGAATACTCTCTTAACCCATCAAAATCCTTCGTTTTTTGCTCAAGTAAATTATCTAGAAGATTTGTATTATCTTCGATTTTTTCCATCAGTTCCAATTCTTTTGTTTCAAGATCATCAAATTTTTCTTTAACGACATTTATGTTGTTCATTAAACTTTCATATTCCTTGGGATTCCGGATTATAGCGATCTTTTTTTCTTCATTTTTCAATTTATTATCAAGACATTGGGCTTCGAGTACAAGCTTGTCCAGCTCTTTTTTTAGGCCCAGCCTTTCAATCTCTAACATCTTGAAATCATTTTCAAGCCTAAAAATATCATCTTTTTTTGAAATAAGAGTATCAATAAGATTAGTCTTGCCTTTTGACAAATTTGAAATTTTATTATTTATTTCCTGAAGTCTGAAAAGTTGATCAATTTCTCTCATATTCGCGAGCCCTCTTTATTAAAAGTAATTAAAATTTTCCTGACAATTAACTGAATATTCAGCATTGATATTATATTTTAGCAGAATATTTTTATACTCGTCAAAGAATATTTTAAACGCCAGTTCTTCCATAACAAAATGGCTGACTTCAATAATGGACAGTCCAAGTTCCTTAGCAAGATCCCAGTCATGATGCTTAAGATCTCCTGTGATAAACAAATCGCATCCAGAACTAGCAGCCCGTGTCATCATTGATATTCCACTTCCGCCAACAATCCCAACTTTTTTTACAGGCCTATCATTATTTTTATGATACCTGATACTTTCCTGTTTAAAACATTTTTTAACATGTTCAAGGACAGATTTAAAATCATTCCCTTCACTAAAATATCCAATTTTGCCAAGAGTATAGGTTTCTTTGACTGGATACTTCACATTATGGGTAATAATCATTGGTTTTTCATAAGGATGAAGACTTCTAGCTGTATGTAATACATTTCCTATTGATTTATTATCAACAAGAAACTCAAGAACAATTTCCTGTTCTCTGTTAAATTCCTTTACTTTACCAGTTGCAGGACTTGCAACGTCTGTGGGCTCAAAACAACCTGTTCCAGAACTGTAAAATCCACATTTTGAATACTCACCAAACATTGTATTTGTCGATTCAAGTACTTTTTTAACATACTCATCTTTTGAATCATTTTCAGGATAATATATAATAACCCTGGTATATTGGTCCTTAACCCCACCTCCAAATGGTTCAACTTTTGTAAAATCAAACTGCCTGGCCAGAATATGATTTAAACCATATGAGGCGGCATCAAGATTTGTATGAGCGACTAAAACAGTAATATCATTTTTTAACAATTCCTTAATAATCCTGCCTTTCTCCTTTGAAGTATCAATAGAAGAAATCGGTTGGAAAATAAAAGGATGATGAAGAAAAATAAGATTACACTTTTTCTCTATTGCTTCAGATAAAACTTCTCCATCAAGTTGTAGAGCAAAAAGTATTTTAGAAATCTCGTTTTCTGGATTACCAACTTGAATACCTATTGAATCCCATTTTTCTGCAAGATAAGACGGAGCAAAATCATTAAAAACAGACGCAAATTTCCTTATTTTCATAATGCCTCCAATGAAAAAGCTCTACCATACAGGTAGAGCTTTATTTATAAACTTGTGGTAGCCCCAACGGGATTTGAACCCATGTCTTCGCCTTGAAAGGGCGGTGTCCTAGGCCGGGCTAGACGATGGGGCCACACAAAATTGTTAATAATCTAAATGGTGGGCCCACCAGGAATCGAACCTGGGACCTACCGGTTATGAGCCGGTGGCTCTGCCAGCTGAGCTATAGGCCCTAAATAACTAAATCTTTAAGAACAATAAGAATATATCCTTTTTTCTTTTGCCTGTCAAGAAATTTTGAAACTTTTTAATTTTCAAAATTTAATTCAATAATTTCGGTGTGAATAACCTTTCCGTCAGAGACTTTTAAGATCCCCACAGAATTATTTTCAGAAAAAACCCGATCACTTGCTGAGCCAGGATTTATAAGATATACTCCATTTTTCTTTGTAATAATACTTTTATGAGTATGCCCAAAAACTATAACATCAACTTTGTGTGCATTGAAAAGATGGAGCATCCTGTCCATAATGTTTTGACGATTCCCTGTACCATGGCAGAGTCCGATTCTAACATCCTCGAATTCCAGTACTTTGTACTCTGGAAGATCAATATTACTGTAGTGGTCCATATTACCAAGTACAGCTTCAACCGGTGCAATTGTCTCAAGTTCGATTAAAACATCATGATCAGTAATATCACCAGCATGCAATATAACATCAACATCTTTAAAAACTTCATGGATCAATACATCCAATTCAGGAGCGCGTTCTGGAATATGGGTATCTGAGATAAGTCCTATTTTTTTCATTTTACACCTAATCTTTTATCAGTTTTCTATATTTTTTTCAAAATTCGTTAACTTTTTTTATTTTTCTTAAATTATTATTGCTTTTACTTCATCATACGTTTTGAATTAGATGAAGGTTGGATCAGTAAAAGATTCTTTTGTTTAACTCTCCTACTATTGCCATTTCCTTATTGTAGCCTCTAAAATAAATCTCTTTATTCCATGTTTTAACAGTTACAACTTTTCCGGTGACTACACCATCTTCACGACTATATTTCTGCCATCTGGAACCTGCATATTTATATAAGCCGCTATCAGTTGCAGCCCATATTATACTACCATTTATTGATAGATCATTAATTTTCTTTTCCTTCAATTCAAATCTCGTCCATTCGTGACCATCCCATTTTGAAATACCGCCTCCAAAAAAATCATATCCACAAACATAGAGGTTTCCACTATCATCAAATTCAATATCTCTAATAGTATTTGAAATCATTCCATTTTTTTTTGTGAAATTATGCCATTCTTTACTGTCCCATACCCATAGACCCTGATCCGTTCCTAGCCATATGTTTCCAGTTGAATCAATTTTAACTGTATATATCTCCGGTTTAAAAAACTTTCCCTGCCATGGTTTAACATGAACCCACTCCAAGCTTTTTTTCTTCAAACCTATACTTAGACCACTGGAATGAGCGACTATGATGCGATTAGTCGAATCAATTTCGATACATACAATTTTATTATTTAATAATCCATTTTTTTTGTTATAGTATTTCCATTTATTCTTTCCGTCCCAACTGCATAAACCTCTATCAGTTCCAAGCCAGACTATATTATCACCAATTTTAATGGAGCTTACTTTATCGGATAAAAGTTTTCCAGCTTCTTTATGAAATTTCTTCATACTTTTACCATTAAAAATTGAAAAACCACCTCGACTGTTTGCAAAATAAAGAAGTTTACCCTTTACATCAAATGCTGCTCGATGAGCTTTCAAATACCCTTTTTCTGTTACGTAACTTCTCCATATTGATCCTTTTGCGAACATGGAAAATGTAAAGGCAATTAAAAATATTAATAAAAATTTTCCTTTCATATATACTCCTGTTTATTCTATTTCTATATTCTTTTTTCGGCTTACACACAAAAAAAATTAGTCCTCGCGCAGAGTGCGCTGTGAAAAAATAAAAAAAGATTTCACCATGAAGGGCATGAAGAACATGAAGTTAAAAAATAATTCACACAAAGGCACAATGAAAAGGATAAATTACTATTAAGAGAACAGAGGGGAAAAGTTAATACCAGCTAGGGTCAGAAGGACTTTTGTTTAGCTCGATGGTCGAGCTGAATGAAATGTGCCCTGACCCTGTTAGATAAATAACAAATAATTATATAGGAATAGGGCACATCAGACTGTGTCGCAATTAAAAATAAGAAAGAAAAAAATGGATCCCCGAACCCCGAGGATGACGAATTGGATTGCAACACAGTCTGCCTGCCCAAATAAATAAAAATTATTCACACAAAGAATAAACAATAAAAGATTTCACCATGAAGGGCATGAAGTTAATACCAGCTGGGGTCAGAAGGACTTTTGTT
>DAOVTB010000239.1 GCA_030633305.1 Candidatus Muiribacteriota bacterium | reverse complement strand
TTTACCACAGAGGTCACAGATTGACTATTCAAAACCGAGGACAGAATAAAATTTCTCCTGCAAGGCAAATATCTGGTTTTCAGAATAATTCTTTGAAAATTCAATTTTTTCAAATTCAACTGGTATAGTGAACTTTTCGGAAAGTAATTTGAGTTGATGTTTCAATTTAGTTTTTTTTACTTTGTCTGTTTTAGTAAACAGCAGGATTTCGATTAGTCCTAAATTGGAAATCCATTGTGAAACCTCAAGATCTATTTTCTGAACTGGTATCGAAGAATCAATCAGGTGTATGACATGAGTTATACTTTTACGCTTAAAATAATTTGCCATTACTTTCTGCCATTTTTCTTTTAGATCCCAGCCTACTTTAGCATATCCAAAACCAGGAAGATCTACTATATAAAACTTTTCATCAATCAAGTAGAAGTCAATGCTTCTTGTTCTTCCTGGTGTTTTACTCACTCTTGCAATTTTTCTTTTAAGAATTTTATTTAAAAAAGTTGATTTCCCAACATTAGACCTTCCGACAAGAGGAATTTCATTAAGAGATTCCTGGATAAGACAATTGGTTTGAAGTGTTTTGGATACTAATTCAACTTTTTTAAACATGTTATTTTAATCCTTATTTTTTTAATTTTCAACATTTCTGCGTTCAGAATGAGATAAAGGTTGGAAAATTCTGTATCTGGACAGACCGAAGCGTGCTAATGTACGTTGCAGGTTTGGACTGATGCAGAATTTTTCAAGATTTGCTCATTCTGGACGCAGGTAATGCTATTTTGAAGACCTCGTCAACATGGCTAACAAGATGAAATCTAATGTTTTTCTTACAATAATCAGGCACATCATCAAGATTTTTCTTATTCTCTTCAGGTATAATAATATCTTTTATACCTATTCTATGTGATGCCAGAATTTTTTCTTTCAATCCACCAATTGGATAAACATCACCAGTTAGAGTGATTTCACCTGTCATTGCAAGATGTGGAACAGGTTTTGTTTCAGTTAAAAGTGAAAGAAGTGAAGTCGCTATAGTTATTCCAGCTGAAGGACCATCTTTTGGAATTCCTCCCTCTGGGACATGAATATGGATATCATTATCTGTGAATACAGATTCATCTAGGTTATATGTACTAGCCTTAGACTTGATATATGAGAATGCTGCTTTTGCACTTTCCATCATAACATCTCCAAGCTGTCCTGTCAGGATCAATTTCCCACTGCCTTTCATTTTAACAGCCTCAATAAGTAAGTGAGTTCCACCATATTCAGTCCATGCAAGTCCCGTTATAACTCCAGATCTTCTTTTCTTCACCAGATGTCCAAATGAATATTTTCTTGTACCAAGGTATTTTGAAATATGTTCAACATTTACTGTCATACTCTTTTTTATCTTAAGTTTATTAGTTACAATATCTTTGGCAATTTTTCTAAGTACAGATGCAATATTTTTCTGTAGATTTCGTACTCCGGCTTCCATTGTATGATATCGAATTATCTCAAAAATTGCTTTTTTATTGAACTTGAACTTATACTTACTGAGACCATTATTTTCAATTTCTTTTGGTAACAGATATTTTAAAGCAATAGAGTATTTTTCTTCTTCTGTATAACCGGAAAGATGTATTATCTCCATTCTATCTCGTAACGGATGTGGAATATCGTATAAAACATTTGCCGTGGTTATGAACATTACATCCGAAAGATCAAATGGTACATTGATGTAGTGATCTTCAAATTCATAATTTTGTTCAGGATCAAGAACTTCAAGCAGTGCAGCGCTTGGGTCACCACGAAAATCCATGCTCATCTTATCGACTTCGTCCAGGACGAAAACAGGATTTTTTGTATGGGCGCGGCGAATAAGCTGAAGTATACGACCAGGCATCGAACCTATATATGTTCTTCTATGTCCTCTGATTTCTGCTTCATCTCTGACTCCACCAAGACTCATCCGTACAAATTTTCTGTCTAATGATCGTGCAATCGATTTACCAAGAGAAGTTTTACCAACACCTGGTGGCCCAACAAAACAAAGAATAGGTCCTTTCAGTTTATCACGGAGTTTTTTTACAGCCAGAAACTCAATGATTCTTTCTTTTGGTTTTTCCAAGCCATAATGATCTTCTTCCAGAATACGGATAGATTTTTTCATATTCTGGCAATCTTTTGAAAGATCATTCCATGGCAGTTCAAGAAGCCATTCCAGATAATTAAGTGAAACTGATGACTCTGGGCTTGCTGGCGACATTGATTCCAATTTGGCAATTTCTCTTTCTGCTTTATCCAAAGCAAGAGGAGGAAGATCTTTTTTAAGAATTTTTTCCTTAATTTCAGCAATTTCCTTATTCCACTGATCTTCACCACCTAACTCCTGATGAATCGCTTTTAATTGCTCCCGTAGATAGTACTCTTTCTGGACTTTTTCAATTTTTTCTTTAACTTTACCGTGAATCTTTTTTTCAATTCCGAGAACTTTAATTTCTTTCTCCAGACACAAGCAGAGTTCTTCAAGTCTTTCCTTTATATTTGTTGTCTCAAGTAATTTTTGTTTATTTTTAACAGGAAGAATCAAATGCGCAGTAATTAAGTCTGCAATCCTGCTCGGTTTATCACTTTCTGTCAATACCATCATAATCTCAACCGGAATTTTACTATTGAGTTTGATATATTCTTCAAAAAGATTTATTGCCATTTTCACATAAGCCTTGATTTCAAGACTTTTGGATTTTCTTTCCTGAATCTTTTGAATTTTTACAATAATTGGCTTTTCTTCACCAGGTTGAAAGTCAATATAATTTTTGATCTTCACTCTTCTGATACCTTCCAGAAGAATTCTCATTGTTCCGTCCGGAAGTTTTAACAATTGTAATATTTCTCCTACAACTGCAGTTTTAAAAATATCATCCGGTCCAGGTTCTTCTATTGAAGCATCTTTCTGTGTTCCAATAGCGATTAGTCGATTTTCATTATTCATCGCTTCCTGAACAGCAAGGACAGATCTTTTCCTGCCAATAAAAAGCGGGATTACCATGTATGGGAAAACAACCATATCCTTTAATGGAATCAGTGTCAATTTAGTTGGTATTTTTGTATTATCACTTGTTGCCATATCATTGTCCATCCTTTACAAGCTTTGAAAAATCAAGAACTTGATAAAATATTTCTTTAATGTAATAAAGTAATCTTAATCTGTTTTCTTTAATATCAGGATTATCAGCATTTACATGCACGTTATCAAAAAAGGAATCGAGAATTGGTCCAAATGAAATTACACAGCTGATGCAATCAACAAAATCTTTTATTTCAAGTGAATTTTTAATCCTGTCACAGTTTTCTTTATAAAAGTCATATAGTTCTATTTCTTTTTCATTTTCAAAAAGATCAGTATTTATCTCAGCTTGACAGGAAAATTCCTTAAGAATATTATTGATCCTGACAGCTGGAATAACAATTGTACTAACATCAATTTTTTCAGCAACTTCTCCAAGTGCTTTAAGCTTTACTGACCATTCATGAAAATTGATGTTGTTTTCCATTAAGACCGAATCAACAAAATCATATTTAAATCCTCGTTCGGTAAAATACTGTTTAGAACGCTGAAGTAATAAGCTTTTAAATTCTTCACATACCTGATCTGCTGATTTTTTATTTTTCTCTATAAGATCCTTGAATATTTCAGCTAATCTTGAAGTTATACAGTTAAGATCAAAGTCCATTTTTCTGGAGATTATCACATCGATAAGCCCATTTGCAGTTCGGCGAATCCCATATGGATCTTTGGAACCAGAAAACTTTATTGAAGCAACTATTGCACCAAATAAAGTTTCAATTTTATCAGAAATTGCAAGAAGAGCTCCGAGACTGTTTTCAGGTAACCGATCATTTTTAAATCTCGGAAGATAATGTTCAAAAACAGAAGTAGATACATCAGGAAGAGAATATTTTTTACTTACATAAATTTTTCCCATAATACCCTGAAGATCTGCAAATTCATTTACCATTTCTGTTAGCAGATCAGCTTTGCAATATTTTGCAGCACATGTAATATTATTTTTTTCAATTTCAAGCGCAAGTACATCATTTAGAAAAAGAGCAATCTCAGAGACATTATCCATTTTTCTTTTCATAGTTGAAAGCTTGTGATGATATAACACTCCACTTAATTGCTGATATAAAGAATCAAAATCCTTTTTCAGATCATTTTCGTAAAAATAATTAGCATCAGCCAATCTTGCTATCAAAACTCTCTGATATCCTCTTTTCACATTTGCTTCAGTGTCAGGATTTATATTTCCATTAAAAAATCCAACAAAAGTATTGATTACTTTATGATTTTGCTTAAAAACGATAAATTTCTGGTTTTTCTTCATCGTCTGTATCAAGACTTCAGATGGTAGAGACAGATATTTAGAATCAAAACTACCTTTGATCGGGCTTGGGATTTCAACAAGGCAGGAAATTTCTTCCAGAAGATCTGAATCAGGATCATATGTTGCTTTAATATTTTCAGCAATTGCATCAAGCTGCTCTTTGACTTTTGCAACCCTTTTGCTAGGCGAAAGAATAATACCTTCTTTTTCCATTATATCAAAATAATCCTGAACTCCGTCTATTTTGATACTTTTTGAACGATATTGACCACTTGAAAATGTATGATCAGCAGATTTTATTCCACCAATTTTAATATCAAGTTTTTTATTACCCAAAAGTGACAGAACCCATCTGATCGGACGAACAAACTGGAATTCTCCATTTCCCCAACGCATCTTTTTAGCAAAATTGAAGTTTTCATATAAAAAAGGTCCTAATCTGCCTAAAATTAATTCAACTGGTTTTCCAGAAATCTCTTTTTTGGCATAAGCATATGTCCCTTTTGATTCTTCAATAAATTCAACCTGTTCGATTTTAATATTATTTTTTTTAAGAAAAGCTTCAAGAGGTTTCTGTATTTCATCGTTTTCATTAAAGCATATTTTTTTTGGAGGACCTTTTAACACAACAACTTTTTCTTTTGTTTTTATTTCAATGTCTCCTATAAAAACAACAAGTCTTCGTGGAGTCATACCAAATGTAGAATCACCACATATTATTTCGTTTTTCTCAATAAAGGAATTTGTGAGCTTTTTGAGTTGAGAAAAAATATTTTTCATCATTGATGGTGGAAGTTCTTCAACACCTATTTCGAGTAAATACCTCATATTTGTTCACCTCCATCACTTTTAACCATGAGTGGAAAACCCATTTCTTCTCTTACTTTAACGTATGTTTTAGCTACTGCCAAAGACAGATCTCTGATTCGTTTAATGTAAACGGCTCTTTGAGTTACACTTATTGCCCCCCGAGCATCCAGGAGATTGAATATATGTGAACACTTTGCAACCTGTTCATATGCTGAATATACAACTTCATGTTCTATTACTTTATTGAAAATATTTGAATGAATATCAAACAATTTGAATAATTCATCAGTTGGAGCATGCTGAAAATTAAATGCACACTGCTCCTTTTCAGAGTGAAGAAATAAATCACCATATGTCAAAGATTCATTCCATTTTATATCAAAAATATTATTGCAGTTTTGCAAATACATAGCTATTCTTTCAAGACCATAGGTGATTTCAACACTTATTGGATTAAGGTTTAAACCTCCAACCTGTTGAAAATATGTAAATTGAGTAACTTCCATCCCGTCTATCCATACCTCCCATCCAAGACCCCAGGCACCAAGAGTTGGTGATTCCCAGTCATCTTCAACGAATCTTAGATCATGTTCATCTCTGTTAAACCCAAGAGATTCAAGGCTCTTTATATACAATTCCTGAATATCATCTGGTGATGGCTTGATCAATACTTGAAATTGATAATAATGTTGGACGCGATTAGGATTTTCACCATATCTTCCATCGGTTGGTCTTCTGGATGGCTGAACATAACAGGAAGCCCATGGCTCAGGTCCAAGTGAACGCAAAAAAGTTGCCGGATGAAACGTACCAGCTCCAACTTCCATATCCCATGGTTCCAGCACAACGCAGGATTGATTTTTCCAAAACTCTTTTAATTTGGCAATTAAGTCTTCAAGATACATAAAATTCCTCACAGATTTTAAAAATATTTTGCCATTATATAACATAATATTATCTATTACAAGCGTAACTAAAATATGAGTTTTTTGACTTGTAGCAATTGTGCTTAAATAAAAAATAATGACACTTCACGAAAAGACACAAAAACACAAAGCTAAACATTCATTTATATGTCATTCTGCGGCTTGACCGCAGAATCTATTCCAATTGTTATAAATAAAGATGGATCCTGTGGTCAAGCCACAGGATGACGTTTTGTGATTAGAATAAAATGATTTCTTGCTAAAACAAATCACATATATGTATAATTACTTTA
>DAOVTB010000130.1 GCA_030633305.1 Candidatus Muiribacteriota bacterium | reverse complement strand
TCCTGACTATCTATTTCATTTGGATCGTTCAAATAAAATTCAAATGACTCTGAATCCAGTTTTAAGTTTTCTTTCATTGACCAGTTATACATCTCCCTGTATGTTTTACCCACATTTTTATAAAGTCCACAATGGATCTTTTCGACATATTTTCTTTTTTTAATGTTAGAAGGTTTCAGATTTCCTTCTCCGCCAAGTTCTTTTGATACAGCCATTCCAGAAAAAAAATGCAATTTCTTTGTAAATAATTCAATAAAATTTTTAAGCACTCCTTTTTTCATCTGAGAATCCCAGTCAATGTCAACGTATCGTGTATAGGGTGCATTTACACTTTCAGCCCCTTTTTTCATTAAGTATTCTTCAATTTTATTGAAGTCATTCCTTATAACTTCAGTCATTTTCCAGATTTTAATGCATTCTTCGACTTCAATGACATTTCCGATTTCTTTTTCGATTATTTCAACATGATTTTTTTCCATTTTTTTCTCCAATTAATTCTTTTTTAATATAATCAAACTGGCAATGTTCATTAAGATATACATCCAACACCTCGATTTAAATAATCGTAAATTGTTATTTCGCTTTATTTTGATTTTCAGGTAATTTTGATCTAAACTCTTTATCCAGATCTGTAAGTTCAGAATATACAATTTCCTCTGTCCATTCTTTTGTAACTGGCGACATGGTCCTTAGACGTATGAAAGCTCTACCTTCTTTTTGACCAAGATACTCTGCAGTTTTCATGGACTGCATATTTTTAAGCCTATACTGATTTTGAAACTCTGTTGCTGGAATTTTCCTGATTCCATCACAACCGAGGATGAATATACAAATCAATAAAATGAATAGTGTAATCTTATTCAAAACGGCACTCTTTAAAATACTTTTTATAATAGTACAATATTATACGTTTATTATCAAATAAAAAAGATCTCGCGCAGAGAATGCTATGAACGCAGAGAACATTAAATAATAAAAAATAAACAAAATATGGCAGGCATTATGAACACTATAGTCCAAATTTCTATTACCTTCATGGTTAAATTTTTTTCTTCTTTTCTTAATCTTTCGTTATCTTGTCAATCCTGTCTAATCTTTTCTATTTCCCTCAATGCTCTGTGGTAAATTCTTCATTTTTAATCTTTGTACCATCGTACCACTGTGTTATCATTAAAATTATGAATTACAATATTTCGTGGTCAACAGAAAAAATCAGGCAGTTTTTAGTCAAAAGATTCGATGATAAAGATGAATTTGAGACCACATTTAAAGATATCAGAAATCATTTTCTAAACAATATAAATATTGACAGGACACCTGACTGGGTATTAATTGCTTCCCTCGGAGCACTTCAACAATCAGGGATTGTTAAAATCCGTGCCTGGAAACACGATCAAGTGGATATGGAATTTGTGAAGATAATCTACTATGTAAAAAATGATACGGAATATTTGGACGAAGTCATAAGCGAAATGGTTGATACCAATATTCCAACTTTTGGTGGAAACCACTTTTCTGGTTCCGGGGTCAAAGCACTTTCATGATGCTCGAATTTCGAGCATCACAAAAGTCCATGTGACCCCATCTATATTGGTATTTAGCATTATTTTAATCTTTCCTTCATGTTCTTCGTGCTCTTCATGGTCCAATCTTTTTCTTCTTTTTTTTTTATCTTTCTTTATCTTGTTAATCCTGTCTAATCTTTTCTTCTTTCTCTATGTGTTCTCTATGGTAATTTTTTTGCTATTGGTCTTGGACAGCCGCAAGGACTGTCTCTACAATATTTAACAATTTTGTCCTCTGCGTTCACCGCGATCACTGCGCGAGATTCTTTCTTTACTTTTTCTTATCTTTTCCCCCTTCATGTTCTCCATACTCTTCATGGTCCAATCTTTTTCTTTTTTTCTTTAGTAATTAAAAAAGGGAGGGTCACTGACCCTCCCCTACAAGTTTTATCTTCTTTCTTTATTTTTCTTGTGTTTTATCTTCCTCAGGTCGCGCATCATAAAGAATATCAGACCACGGATGTCGATACATAGGCATATTAAGACGTTTTTCATCTATATAATGACCAATAAACCCAATAGATCTTCCAAGTAAGAAAAGGCCATTAAATAGTCCCCAGCTTGAAATAATTTCAAGTATATCTTTTCTGGAATAACCAAGACTCAACAAAAGATCAACCAGTAAAATACCGACTGTTCCATCAACATTAAGTATCAAATTATCTTTTTTTGCCGTTGTAATTTTTTCAACTTCAAGAGCATAAGGCAACAACCTGTTTAGTGGAAAATGTTTGTCTGCATATTCTTTCAAAATAGTTACTCTCTTGTCTGGATTTCTAACAGATTTGATCCTGTGACCAATTCCAGGAATATTAACTCCGCTTTCTTTCATTTTTGTAACAAATTCAAGAGGAGTCATATGATCCAATGCTCCATAAAAATATTTCGCAGCACCATCAATAGCACCACCAAATCGTGGGCCAATTGTCAACAACCCACTGACAAGTGATGATATCAGATCTTTTCCAGCACGTGCAGTAATTCTTGTATTATGTGCACCAGATACAGCAGGTCCATGATCAGCGACAATTTTTAAAACAAGTACAAAAAACTCACTTGCCCAATGCGGAAATCTTCTTTTAAACCAGAGCATTGAGATAACATCACCAATGCTGTAATCATCACCAGCAACTTCACTTATCGGAGTTCCAATGTATGTCGGTTCTGCACCAGTGTCATCCGAAATTGTACAAATAAAGTTGGTTGCTGTTCTTCGGGAAGATACAATCTTACTCCTTTTTACAAATCCGCTTGCTTGTTTGACTACTTTCTTAATACCGCATTTTTTTGAAGTCTCTGCGATAAGTCCTGGAAGATCATTGTAAGAAACAGGAACGATTGCTCCAGCATCGCTAAGAGCTTTATTCTTGGCCTGCGCAGTTTCCATTTCCTTATCAGCTTTAGCACCAGCATGTCCAAACTGTACTTCTGATTTCATATATTTTGCAACAGTTCCAATACACCATGCAATAACAGGTTTTGTGATCAAACCTTCCTTCATAGCATTAATAACAGCATACTCTGAAGACCCACCAAGTTCACCAAGCATGACAATCATCTTTATATCAGGATTTTTTTCAAACCTGAGCATATGCTCCAGAAATTCTGATCCAGGAAATCTGTCACCACCAATAGCTACGCCTTCATAGATACCATTAGAATTTCTGAAAATAATATTGGCCAATTCATTGAACAATCCTCCAGACCTGGTAACAAGTCCAACCGATCCAGTATTAAAAAGTTTGGCTTCAATAATATTTTCAACTGCACCACCAATATTGGCTACTTTAAAAGCACCTGGATTCATTGCGCCAACAGTTGAAGGTCCAATAATTAATTTATCTTTCTTCTTAGCCGTTTCTCTTATTCTTCTTGCAAGTCTTTCAGGAATACCTTCAGCGGTAATAACAATAGTTTTAATTGCTTCAATATCAAAAGCATGCATCGTAACATCAAAGGCAGACCTGAACGATGCAAAATTAAGGAAAGTATCACATTCTGGATGTGAATTAAAAGCCTGTTTAACATTACCAAAAAGAGGAATGAGCATTTCCTTTTTCCCAAAGAAAACCTTGTGGAAATTTTCCTGTCTTGATGGTGCAACAATTCCTGAAATGCTTGGTTTTTCACGGCCAATCATGAAATCATAATCAGTCATCCTTTGAATTGCAGTAGTGTGGAGTCCCCAAAAAATACATTGTGTCTTTCTAGTAAATAAACTTGTATGTTCCATTATCTTACCTCCTGCTTTTCAAGAGCCATCCTGACTATGTCTGTCATATGTGTTTCTGGTCCATGTACACTTATTTTAAGTCCAATTCTTTTTCCCGCAGACCTAAGATTCTTTAAACCAGTCTTATAATTAGGGCCACCTCTGCGAACATATACTTCAACTTCGCATTTTTTCAACTTTTTAGAATATTCATTCATTGCACAGATTATACCTTTAAAAGTTTTAGCAACATCTGTAAAGTTTGCAATAGCACCACCAATGATCAATATTTTTCCTTTCTTTCCATCACGTGTCATGAGGTCAAAAAGAGTTTTTGCATATTCACATGTCTCTTCCATTGATGGATTTCCAGAATACTCACCATAAGTTGCAAGTTCTTCACTATGCCCCATATCAGCTATTGTGTCGGCATAAACAACAGATGCTCCGCCACCAGCAACAAGTGTCCAGATTTTCCCTTCCTTATTGAGAATAGTCAATTTAAGAGATGAACCAGAATTTGCATCAATACCTTTAATGTAATTTTCTTCTTTTGTAAGGCTTCTACCAAAAGGTGCAGGAAATTCAAGATCACCCCAAATATGACCTTTTAAGAAATGAGCTGTATCATCTACTTTTGCAACAAGATCGAGAAGTATTATCTTATCATCTTCAAGTACAAATGGATTAAATTCCAGATATGTATAATGCATATTCCTGAAAAAAACATATGCACTACAAACAAAGGAATCAAATTTTTCAGTATCAGTGAATTTTCGTAATTCATTTTTGATAATCTCATGGGCTTCTTCTGCAGAAATTGATTCATCAAGTTTAATAGTTAAAACTGAATCCCAGTTTTCTTCAATATCGACTCCACCCTGCAGTGAAAAAAAGATTTCATCATATTTATCACCAAGATTGATTGAAAGATAATATTCATCAGAGTGTGGGTTAAATGGTTCTACTATGAAATGGCTCAAAGTTCCACTTTGACCACTATGAAGTGTCGTTGTATCAGAACTTTTTTCTTTTATCCATTTTTTAGCATCTTCCCAGCTCACATCCCCCGGATTTTCATTTTTGTAATAAACAAGTCCATTTTTTCCTCTTTTTCCAAAAAGCATGTCGGGTTTAACAACAAGATTTGATTCACATAACCACTTGTTTTCAGATTCTATTTTATTTAGATCGGATTCCTCATCAATTAATACACCACGGTATTCCAGTTTCAAATCTTCTGGAAAAAATTCATTCCATAATCTGCTTAACATCTGTTTACCATCAATTTCTCTAATGGATCGTTGTGCCATAAGTTTCCTCCTGAGTAATTAAATACTAATTATTTTTCTGCTTTTTAAGGTAAGCTAAAACTCCGCCTTCTTTTACAATGTCAACACTCCTCTGGTCCATGGAATGTCCCATTTCATACTTCAGTCCTTTAGTCTTGTTTTCTACTTTAACAATACTTCCAGCCTTCAAATCAGACACATCAATCTTTAGAACATCAGTTTCATCTATTGTGGAATAATCATCCTTATTTTTAAATTCAAGAGGCAGGATTCCGAAATTTACCAGGTTAGCCTGATGAATTCTGGCAAATGATTTTACCAGTACTGCTCTGACACCAAGATACATTGGTGCAATAGCTGCATGTTCACGGCTTGAACCTTGACCATAGTTTTCGCCACCGATAAGGAAACCACCATTTTTTTCTTTGCACAATGCTGGAAAACTATCATGAATTACACTGAACGTATATTCTGATATTGCAGGAATATTTGATCTTAGAGGAAGGATTTTACTTCCGCCAGGAAGGATATGATCAGTAGTGATATTATCTTCCATCTTAAAAAGAACACTGGATTCAATCTCATCTTCCATAGCATCACGATATCCAACATAATTTATTGTAGGTCCTTTATACACTTCAACATCTTCTGGAAATGGTGAAGGTCCAATGATCAAAGAATCATCGATAAGAAATTCTGATGGTTCTTCAATTTCAAGATCTGGAAGATTTAACATGCGTGGATCTGTAATTTTACCTGTAATTGCGCTTGCGGCAGCAGTTTCAGTACTTACAAGATAGATTCCAGCATCTTTAGTTCCGCTTCTTCCAAGAAAATTCCTGTTGAAAGTTCTTAAAGAAACACCTTCATTTGGAGGAGAAAAACCCATTCCAATACATGGTCCACAAGCATTTTCTAAAAATCTGAAGCCTGCTTCAAGTAATAAGTCATGTGCTCCATTATTACTCATCATTCTGATAACCTGTTTTGAACCAGGAGAGATTGCTCCAGAAACATTATTATCAATTTTTCTACCACTTGCATTGAAAATCTCAGCAACCATCATAAGGTCCTGATATGAAGAATTAGTACATGATCCGATTGCGACCTGATTTATTTTCATTCCAGCTATTTCTGAAACTTTCTTTACAACATCAGGCATATGTGGACATGCAACCATTGGTTCAACTTCACTTAAATTTACAACGATTTCTTTATCATACTCTGCCCCTTCATCTGCTGCAAATGGTGCATAATGCATTTCACGGTTCTGGGCTCTTAAAAATGTCCTTGTTCTTTCATCGCTTGGGAAGATAGAAGTTGTTGCTCCCAATTCAGCACCCATATTTGTTATAGTTGCTCGTTGTGGAACACTAAGAGTATCAATTCCAGGGCCACAATATTCGTAAACTTTTCCAACTCCACCTTTTACTGTTTCGCGACGAAGTATTTCAAGAATAACATCTTTTGCTGAAACGAAAGGCTGAAGTTCTCCTGTTAAAGTAACTTTAACTACTTCAGGCATCTTGAGGAAAAAAGTCTCGCCTGCCATAGCCATAGTTACATCCATTCCACCTGCTCCAATAGCAAGCATTCCAATTCCACCACAAGTTGGAGTATGAGAATCGGAACCGATCAAAGTTTTCCCTGGTCGGCCAAAACGTTCAAGATGCAATTGATGGCAGATTCCATTTCCCGCTTTAGAAAAGAAAATTCCATATTTATCGGCTACTGTTTGAAGAAACATATGATCATTGGCATTTTCCGGTCCACCGCCCTGCAAGGTGTTATGATCTACATAACTTACTGAAAGTTCAGTTTGTACTTTTTCAAGACCCATTGCTTCAAAATGAAGGTATGCCATAGTTCCTGTAGCATCTTGTGTCAAAGTCTGATCCATCTTAATCCCAATGGAATTGCCTTTTTCCATTGTACCGCTTAGTAAATGTGTTTTTAATATTTTCTGAGTTAAATTCAATTTCGACATTTTTTCTCTCCTAATTAACTTCCTTCTTGTCTGGAAATAATGTTTAATTAGCAAAAAGTATATAAGAAGTAAACAAAGAAATTCAAGTAATATTATATGTATTTTTTTATTGCTGCTTAATCCTTGAGAGTAAGCCTATATCCCATTAAAAAGGACACATCAAAATTTGATTCTATAATCAGCTCATCACCATTTTTAATAACATATTCACTTTGGCGTGGACTTGCAGCAAGAAGTCCAGCCATACCAACATTTCCGCGAACTATAAGATATTCTCTATTATGAGTTATTATATTGTTCAAATATAAATTAATCTCAGAACGACCTGATCTTCCATAATAGCCATCCTTATTCGCCGACATGGAAGTAATATCCAGATCCCCAACAGCAACCTCTATAAAGTCAAGTTTATTACCCACAGGTAAAGAAATATGCAGTCTACCAAGACCATCCAGGTAATTATCAAAATCAGACGAGTCATTTACAGTAAACCTGTATTTCTCGGGCAGTGAATTTATTTTTCTAATTCTTTGATATCTTCTGCTACCAAGTAAAACAGCATTTTCAAACTTGCCATCAGTTCTTGGTCCGCCACCAAATAATGGTACAATTTTTCCTTTTGAAGCATCAGAAAATTCAGTATCTGGAGTATATATTTTTGTTCTATAAAAAGTATTTTTTAATTCAGGTCTAAAAACAAGATCTATACGGTGAATATTTGCAACAGCTTTATCAAAATCTCCGAAACCCACATTTTTTAAAATAAAGTGATCAATTTTTATATTTCCAAAAGCCTTCATACAATTGTGTAACGTTTCATCTTCGGGATTTTTGGCTGATCGAATTTCAGAATATTTTTTATCGCCATTACTATCCACCCAGTTCTTATAGAATCCAGTTTCTTTATCATGAGCCTGAAAAAGCACATATGCAGGATGCATATCTCTTTTACCAGATTTAATATTTCCGCGTGATGGGTCCTTTCTATGAACAAGAATAGAAAATAAAAGCTTCTGTTCAATAAATTCTTCAGGGATAATAAATTTCCAATATTTCCACTTTTTCAATTCTACTCCTGTTTTTTCATTAATTATGTATGATAGAGTCTGTGCATTTTTTCTAACAGGATGATTGAATACTCTGTCTGGATCAGCATTATAATTATCTTTACTATTTTGCATAAAGACCAGTTTAAGTTCATGAATATTAGCAACAGCTTTTGTAATATCTCCGACTCCCCTGTTTTCAAGAACCACCATATCAGATGGATAAAATCCTGTTATTCCCGAAATATCATAAAAACAGTTTTTTTTTGGTCGCTTCTCTGAGCCCGTTGCAGCCCTTTTTCTAAAGCCAAACTGATCTTTCCAGGCAAACCAGCAATCATCCAATTTCCGATGAATATAGAAATAAATATAAGCACTGTTTTTATCCCATTTTTCAACAGAATATTTTTTATCTTTTCTATATTTAATCTGAGTATAATCCAAGACTTTATCCTGGAATGACTCTGGAATACACATAATAAACTGTTCCTGATCCTTGATTTCCAATCCTGATTTATCTCCAAATGTATACTTCAAAGTATGTGCATCTATTTTTTCTGGGTTAAAATATCTATTTTTTTCAGTATCAAGCCTAAAATCATGTAATTTATCACTGTATAAAAAACTACTGAATATAATCAGAATCAATAATATAAAAAGTATGTTTTTCTTCAATTTTCTTTTATAACCCTCAAAGAATTTTTTACTTCCAACTGTAAATATATTTGTGGAATTTCAGTTTCAAAAACTTTTTTATAATTATCTACATAGGTTTTTAATTTTTCTTTCATTTTTTTTATATCACGATTTCTAACTGATTGGAGATAATCAAAATACTTCTCCCTACAACTAAGTATCCTATACCTTAAATTTCTGCAGTTTTTTATATATTCTTTCTTTCCATTTCCTATCATCCGGGAAATCAATCTCAAAAGAATTCCGTATGATCTTTTACTTTTCCTAGCACGTTTTATTATCGAATAAAGTAATTTACTTGAATTCCTGATCACAAATTCCAGATATGCCTGCCTCATTCCAAGATCAGTCTGATTAACGGAATCAATAAAATAATCCTTAAAAAATATTCCATTGATAAACACTGATGCAGATTCAGCAATTATCTTTTTTTCATAATCTATTAAATAAGTATTTTTTAATCCGGCAGGAATAATAACACCTAGTGTAGAAATGGTTGGTTTAATAGTATCCAATATTCTTATTTCATTGTTTACAATGTTTCCAATATATTTTTCGCCATTAAATTCAAAACCCAGTTCCATCCTGTCATCATCATTTAAAATCCCATATTCAAGTAACTTGTTTTCAAGTGTTTCAATATACTTTTTTCTATTTTTCGTACACATGAATACAGGTTGATTTGTAAATTCCTTTTTTAAACATAAGCTTGATTTTCTTCTCAAGAGAAACTTCTGAAATCTATTATATTCATTTAATCTTCCAACACCCAATTCATATGTCCCTATACTGTAGTCTGGATAAAACTGCGTCCGTGAATAAAAAATTATATCCTTTCCAAATATAAATCTAGGGCATGGAATATTCATTCTTTTTTTTCTAAATGGATCATCAAAGTAATTTATACCTGGTCCATATCCAAGAAACACAAAATTATTCTGACCACTTCCTATATCTGAATTTTCTATGTTTTTTCTTCTAAGCTTTACATATTCATGGACCATAAACTGTTTGGCTCTTTCGTCCTGAGACAGAAGAATTCCATCAAACTCAAGAAATTTCATGACAAATCTACGATCTTTTATGGCTTTTTTCGCATTATCTCTCATATTTTTCGCAATTGTCATTTTATGAACTGGATAAAATAGAAAATCAGAACTTTCAGAAATTGTATTACCCTGATACTCATGCACAAAGCCATAAATAGATTTCTTATTATAAAAATATCTATTTAGACTTACCTTTTTCTTTATTTTTACTCCATTAAATATTTCATTGAGAATCAATTCCAGAGTTAAAGAAAAAGTCTTCCTATTCAAAATAAATTCTTTCTCAACAATAATCTCCAAATATCCAAGATCACAGATAAAACCATCGTTTTCCATGCCGCTAACAATGTAAGGAACATATCTGACTTGGATTTTATTATTGAAAAGTTCAAGTTTATGACAATTGCCCTGTGTATAGAATATATTCCCTGTTTCATAAGAAGTATTGAATCGAGAAACTGGATTCTTAAAAATATTGTTCTTCAACAATTTTTCCTGATTAAATCTCAGTTTAGTCCTGAATACAAATTTCTTCAGTTTTTCACTGAAATAACAGTTAATCACAATATCGCTGTCTGAATCAGAAACTAGAAAAACTGGTTTGATTTTGTCTGGATGATTATACAGAAACTCTGCTTCATTTACTTTTATGCGTTGTAAAAATTTCTGATTGAAATCAACTGAAACACTGATTTGGGTACAAAGAAAAATTAAAAGGAATAAGATTATTGACAGTTTCATATGACTATATTGTATCACACCGTTATTTCATTAAAATAAGAAAAAGATTGGACCATGAAGGACATGAAGTAAAACAATCAAATTAGTGAAAACAGCTGAACATGATTAATTGCATAATTTAATCTACATATTGTAGGGATACCCAAATTAAAGGAAGAGGGATGCCGACTTTCGTCATCCTCGGGCTTGACCCGGGGATCCATTTTCTCTTTCCTTCGTGATCTTCATGTCCTTCATGGTAAAACACTTTCATATTCTTTAATTATGATAGAATAAAAATTATGTCGGAAAAACAATTCAAAAAACTGAATCTCTTAACCATCCTCTTTACAATCATAAAAAAGACAGGTTTTATCCTGGGTGCAGTTTTATTACACTTTTTACTTCTGTTTTTCAGGATTTATCCATATTATTCAATAATTGTAATAGTAATACTAGGAATAGTCTTCCTAACTAATAATCTGACAATAAAAAAAGTACTCATATATGCAATAGGGTTAATTTTTGTAAATCTCCATCTAAACGAAATAATGAGATTTTCTATCTTTAATCATAATTATTTAATTTTACTTCTGATGTTTTCATTTCTTCTTGATACAGAAAACTTAACGCAGAAAAAGATACTGCTGTTTACTAACCTTGTACTTATTTTTTTCCTGTTATCTGGACCAACATATTTTATCCTTCTATACAGTTCACTTTTATGGATTCTTTTAAGATTCATGGAAATAGTATGCATCGGAGAAAAGAAAATACTTCCAGTAATAAAAAACTCCCTTTTATACATATTGATACTAACTTTTATTATAAATAGTACAGTTTTATTAAATAAAGGAAAGTGCAGAATTGGTTTTGATACTGGACATAAAAACATTGAATCTTCAAACGCTGAATTTAAAGGAAAATTTGATATAGAAAATTTAACTGGTCATGGGGGATTAAAAAAATATCTTAACAGTTTTGAAAATATTGAGATAATTCAAAATAATACTTTCAGCAAAAAATTAGATGAATCAGATATCATTTTTATCATTATGCCAACTGTCCCTTTTAATATTTCTGAGAAAACCGCGTTTTTAAAATTCATTAAATCAGGCGGAAAAGCAGTTCTTATCAGCGAACATGATAATATGGAAAATTCTGGTTCTGTACTTAATGATCTGTTAAAAGACACTGGTATTTCTTTTAACAATGACATAGTCTGGATAAATGATAAGATTAAAAATCTAAGGTTTTCTTTCAATTCGCTATTCTTCAGAAATCAGATTCATTACAAAACTGGTTGTTCCATAAAAGGTCTCCCTAAAAATCTGATATTTGATAAAAAGAATACTCCCCTGGCAGGAGAACTAAGGCTTGGAAAGGGAAAAATTTTCTGTTTTGGTGATTCATCACTTTTCCAGAATACTACTTTTTATTATCACTATGACTTTATAAAAGATCTTATTAAACATCTTCATTATTCAAAAAAAATGAATCCAATGATTTTTTTGCCTCTGATTCTAATTTTCATCTTGCAATTCTTCTGGCTTTATGCAAAAGGTTACTCCTTTTACAATGCTTTTGCCTCTGTTACATACTATATGGAATACATTATTACAGTTGTTTTAATTCTAAGTTTTATATCTGGAAGCTTTCTATTTTCCAATAATGATTCCATGTTTACAAGTAGTCATAAATATATCGCTTATGATTTTTCACGTAATTCAAAAAGAGTCACTGCAATGGAAACGGATAATCTGGTAAACAATAACCTTGATTCAATAATTTCTTTTACAACAGTTACAGAATTTCTACCAATAGTAAAAAATAACTTTCAGGATATTTTAAACATGCAAAAAAGCATAAAAGGAATCTTTTCGATTGCCCCTGAAATTCCATATACAGATAATGAAATCTCTGAAATCAATACATATATTGAAGGTGGAGGAAACTTCTTCCTGATAAGTGGAGTCGATACCATAGATAATATGAATTCATTACTCACAGGCTTTGGAATCAAATTCAATAATCGCCCGATACTCTGGGGAGATGCGGGAATTAAAGAAACAAAACTGATTAGTAAAATAGAGCTTGGAAAAGTTGCTATTTCATGCAATGATTCAGAAGATCAATATTTCTTTAATCCATGTTCAATTACAGGAGTTGAACCGCTTTTTATAATCGAAAATAATATCGTCGCCGGAATGAAAAAAATTGGAAAAGGAAAGTTTTACATATTCTGTGATGATTCTTTTTTTTCCAATGGACTGACTGCTAGTGATAATAAATGTAATGATATATATAAGGTTAATTATTTTTATGATCTGATTGAAACAAAGAAAAAAAGAAAAATAAATTAACCAGTAGAGTAAGGGCAGGATTGTAGAATTCACAATCCTGTCCCTCCTCGTCAAACCGTGCATGCGGTTTTCCCGCACACGGCTTACCGACAGTCTTCATCTCAAGCATTCACAGTTTGCTAACAAAGTGTATATTTCGT
>DAOVTB010000207.1 GCA_030633305.1 Candidatus Muiribacteriota bacterium | reverse complement strand
TTGGAACTTTTAAGGTAATTTATGCTGAGGTTTGGTACCCCACTCCGCAAGCATAAAGTGTCGCAAAAAAGTTTCAAGATTCGCTCATTCAGGACGCAGGATCGGGACGCAGACCCACTGCATCATATATTTTCATTGTTGCCTTTGATCTATTCAACGTATAAAAATGTATCCCCTTAACACCTTTATCAACAAGGTCCATGACTTGCTGAGTAGACCATTGAATTCCAATATTTGAAAATTGTTTCTTATCAGATGCTCTTGCAAGAGCCCTTAATAATTTTGCAGGAAATCTTGCACCCATTGCCAGTTCTGCCATTCTTTTCATATTTGAGGCTGAAGTAACAGGCATGATACCTGCAATAATTGGCACATTTATACCAGCTAATTCACATCGTTCACAGAAGTCAAAAAAGTCTCTATTATCAAAGAATAACTGAGTACATATATAATCAGCTCCTGCATCAACTTTTTGTTTCAGATATTCTATTTCCATAAGTCTGTTTGGTGTACCCGGATGACCCTCCGGAAATCCAGCCACGCCAATACCCATTTTTGGAAATTTACTTTTAATAAATCTGACAAGATCAACAGCATGATCAAAACCATCTTTAATTATTGGATGCGAAGTTTCTCCCTTTGGTGGATCTCCTCTAAGAGCCATAATATTGTTGATACCACTTTGATTATATGTATCCAGTATTTTAAGTATCTCATCTTTTGTGGATCCAACACATGTAAGATGCGATACAATTGTATGACGCGACTCTTTTTTTAGATTAACAAGTAATTCGTGTGTTAATTCTCTTGTCGTTCCACCCGCACCATAAGTGACACTCACAAATGATGGATTTAATTTGGTCAAATCATTTATTGTATTGAATAATTTCTGAGCCATTTTTCCATCTTTAGGTGGAAAAAACTCAAAACTCAAACTCGTTTCCTTTTTTTCAAGGATTTCTCTTATATGCATAATAACTCCAAATTAATTTATACCTGAATTGAGCGATTGTTATATATGAATCAAATGATTCACGCATCAATTCCTGCTTGCAAAAACTAAAAAATTCTTTGTTTCTCCAATATTTTTGATATATTTCAAATATTCCTTTGAATCAAGCAAATATCTTTTCATCTCTTTTCTTCTGATCACAACATGCGATATCATATTTTTATTTATTACTTCTGTAAATGATTTTACACTATCAAGAGGCAATATAAAAGAAGGTTTCAACACCTGAACATATATTTTCCCTGGATAATGACTGACCACGGCAGTACAATTATCATCTTTTAACAATTTCCCGATTTTTAAAAACTCTGATTTGTATGGATCCCATTGACTGGTAAAAGCATAAGTCCATCCTATTGACGAAAGGATCATAATCACAATAAATATCGTACAAATATGCATTTGATTGCTTTTTTCTGACTTGAATAACTTTGTTTTAAAAAAATCAATAAATTGAATAAGACCATAGAAAGTACATAGATTTAAAAATGGTAGCAAAACAACACTTGAATGCCATAATGTTCCGTTCATATAAGCATTTGGGAAAAGCAAACCATTTACAAATACAAGAAAAAAGAAGTATATGTAAAAATAAATCATTTTTCTTTCTTTTAAAAAAGCAATAAAACCAATTACTAGAAATGGAGAAAAAATCAGATTTGACATTATTATCGAAAGATTCGTAAAAGAATATTTCATGGATTCAATACGTAATTTTATCAAATCCCATTTAAGTAAAGACGCGAAGTTATAATTGTTTCCTGGATTGCATATTTCTTCATATTTTTCCATCATAATCATTTTTTTTACATCTCCGGGAAGGACTTTTCCAAACACCTTCATATTCCTTACTAACCATGGAGACATACAGATCAAATAAATACTCAGGATAATGATAATTGACCTGAGATTCAGTTTTCCTTTTTTGGTAAATATTGATAATAAAAAGCTAAGTAAAACTATTACAATAAAATAAATTCCATCAGATCTGGTCAGATGGAGAAAAGAGCATATTAGACCAATCATTACAGCATTACCTGTCGTATTTACTAATTCTGACCGGGAAATAAAATAAAAAAAACTGGATCCAAGAAAAAGGTACAGAGAAAAATTATCACAAGTAACTAAATAAGGTGAAAACCACAATGAAAATAGTGCAGACATGGAAGCTACGATGATAAACTCATTTCTTTGAGGAAAAATACATTTAAAAGTTTTAAATATAATAAAAAAAGAAAATAAACTTAATAGAAATGGAATAATCTTAAAAACTATGTAAATCTTTGAAAATAGCCCCGCAAAAGCTAGTATAATTGAATTTAAAGGCATCCATAGTATAAATGCATCTTTTTTTGCGCCAAGATCATTGGAAATATAATGCCAGATAATATCAGTTTTAAATCCCTGACCTGAAACTATTTTTTTTGCACATTCAATATAATAGATTTCGTCAAGCGATCTGGGAGAAGTAATAACTGAAAATACCCATAACTTGAATATTACTGCAATTAAAAAGATCGCTACCCAATATTTTTTCTTCATGTTTTTAAAATAGACACTGGCACCAACAAAGAACCAGGGGACGCGTCTTGACATTCTTGCGTTCCAACGGGACCCCATTTACAGACTGTGTCACAATCCCTCCGTCATCCTATGGCTTGACCATAGGATCCATCTTCTATATTCAACAATTGGAATAGATACTGCGATCAAGTCGCAGTATGACAGTGTAGTTACAATTTCTTTTTTATTCCCTTCATAGTAAAAAAACTCTTGTATTTTTTCTCTTTTTCTTTTTAAATTAACCTCTTCTGCGTTCTGAATGAGATGAAGATTGGAATATTCAGTATCTTTACAGGCCGAGGCGCACTATTCGTGCGTTGAGGTCTGAACAGATGCTTAATATTTCAATATTCGCTCATTCAGGACGCAGAAAACTATGAGTATACTGTTAATTTTATCTTCTTATCCTGTATTTTAATCTCACTAACGTGAAATTCATCACAAGGCTTGATCGAAATTGTTTTTCCTATCTTCTTTTCAAGTTTCTGCAGAATATCATCATCATCTCCAGTAAGATAAGTTGCCACTTTTGGATGCGCCTGAACTTTTATAATCGTTCCGTGAAAATTCTTTGAATAATGTATTATCTTCTGTTTGGCTTTATTGCCAAGAATTGCAAAAGACAGGATTTTTCCTTCCCCCATACAATAAGGACAATTATCTTTCAAAACACCTTCCAAACCACGCTTTACACGTTTTCTGGTCATTTGAACCAGTCCAAGTTCGTTAACTGGAAATATTTTAGTCTTGGTCCTGTCAGTTTTAAATGCTTCTTCCAATGCATTATAGAGAGCTTCTTTATGCTCCTCTTCAATCATATCGATAAAATCGATAATAATAATTCCACCAATATCCCTTAATCTGACTTGACGCGAAATAGCCTTTGCTGCATCTAGATTTGCACGATATACGGTCTCTTCAAGAGATGAACTTCCAACAAATTTACCGGTATTCACATCAATACTGGTCAATGCTTCAGTCTGCTCAATAATAAGATATCCACCACATTTCAACCATATCTTCTTTTTAAGTGCTTTTTCAATTTCACTTTCAATTCCAAAATACTCAAATACCGGTTTATAACCAGTATAATGTACAATCTTTTCTCTTATATTTTCTGACAGAAAGTCAAAAAATTCTAATACATTTTCATAAGCTTTTTCATTGTCTATTACTAACTTATCAACCTCATCAGTATACAGATCACGAGTTAATTTAAGAACAATATCCAGATCCTTGTAAATCATTGAATATGGCGAAGAATAATTTATCCGCTTTGAAATTTTTTTCCATAACTCAATTAAAAATGTCATATCTTTCTGAAGGATTTCTTTATCTTTGCCATCAGCAACGGTCCTGATAATAACTCCCATTCCCTCTGGGACCATCTCAGATACCAACGTTTTCAATCGATCTCTCTCATCATCGCGATCAATCCTTTTAGAAATCCCCACATGCTCAACTCCGACCATTAAAACAAGATATCTGCCTGGCAGAGTCAAATATGTTGTTCCACGAGCTCCTTTAGTACCAATGGGTTCTTTAAGGATCTGAATTATAATTTCCTGTCCTTGTTTAAGAAAATCCTTTATGGATACAGCATTAAGGTCAATTCCATCTTCTTCTTCCTCATTAAACTGCTTGACCCCTTCGAGATCTCCTACATAAAGAAATACATCTTTTTCAATACCAACATCAACAAATGCACTTTGCATACCTGGCAATACATTGGTAACAATACCTTTATAAATATTACCCGTTATCCTCTTGTGCCCTTCGCGTTCAAGATAAAGTTCAACTAGATGACCTTCCTCAATAACTGCAACCCTAGTCAGGTCATCATCAATATTCATGACAATTTTCTTTTCCAAGAAAATCCCCCCTTAATAAAAATTTTATATAAATAACTAATTACATTCCAACTCTAATCGCTTAATATAATCAACATTTTCAAACCTGTCTCGACCAGAGAAAAATTTGATCATATCCCAAAATTTAAGACCTCGTTTATAATAGAATCTGACTTTATAACAATTATCTTTTTCAGATAATATCTCAACTTCTTCAGGTTTTAAATTCAAGTCAATATTATATGTTTTTTTCAGGAGAAATTCAAATATCCCTGAAGAAATATCATTTTCTGAAAACTTTCTATTTTCATTTTCTGAAATTTTACTTATTTTCAACCCTTTAGGTAGAGAATTGTTCATTTTTTCAATATTGAAATCCCTATTTTCTGAAAAAAAGAAAAACATTTCATTTACACCTGTAACTCCTACCGATAGGGGAAAAACAAATCGTATTTTTGGACGAGGATTAAATCCCTTTGTATATTCAAAGTTAACACCTGCCATTCTAAGTGCCCGTGCAAAAATATAAGTCTGGTAGATATGCGGAATAAAAACTGCTTCATCCTTTTTCACATAATCTACTTTAAAAAAATATACTGGTTCATTCATGTTCAATTCCCAAAATTACAAATTTAAAAATATTCTTGGCAACTACATCAAAGACATGAAGTTGTTTACCAGTCAAGCCCAATCCACCACTAACTATAATTTCAACATCTCCATCACTATCAATATCAGCAAAAGTAATTCTTGATGTGGTTTTTCCAATAAATTTTGGGAAACCTGATTTCATCGAAGCTTTATCCAGCGAAAGTACTCCTACAAAACCACTTTTTAACCCTTTGGCTTTAGGGTTAAATCCAGTATAGACTAAATCCAGCACACCATCGCCATCAATATCAGCCAGATTTGGAACAGCCTGCATATTTGGAGCAACTTTCTTTGGCCACCCATCGTGATAAACAGGTTTAACTTCCTCCCCATCCGCTCGCATCGTACTGTGAAGATCAATTACTCCAACAAATCCATCTTCACTTGCATAAATAAGATCCGGGTATCCATCTCCATCTGCATCAGTGATTTTCACCTTATCAGCAATATTTTTATTTACCACAATCTGTTTCATGATCTTACCGTTTTCTGAAAAAATCCTGATTTTCTGTTCTTCTGAAGAATTTTCAGCACTGGGCATCGAAATAATCACTTCTTTTTTTCCATCGCCATCTACATCTGAAACAACGGGAATGTATGGCCAGAATTTTGTTTCTTTACCTGAAGCAACTGGCCAATTCTGTTTTCTGTGTCCATTACATTTGAATATTTCGATTTCCCCTTTATCATTTCTAAATATAATTTCCTTAGTACGTTTTTTTGTATCCTGATCTTCCTCTCCATCCATATCAGCAACAACCGGAGGACCACTAATCCTAGCATTTGCATTCTGAGCCCACTTAATAACACCTTTATCATCAAATACCATTACTTTACCACCAAGACTTGTTGTTATTACTTCCAACTTTCCATCTCCATCAAGATCAGAAATAACCGGTGAATTAAAAACCGAACCGCCACCAATAGACTGTTTCCATTTGACCTTTCCATCAGAGTCAATTACATAAACATTTCCATCAAACGAAGTGGCAATAATATCTTTTTTCCCATCTTTATCAAGATCTGCAACTTCTACATCTGACATGATTGGTCCACCAGTATGTTTCGGGAAAAAACCATTGCGTTTTTCCTTACCATCAACTCTGTAAACATGGATACTCCCATCAACCGCACCAAAAACCATTTCTTTTTTTCCATCATTATCCAAGTCAACAATCTTAATTTGTCCATAAACATCACCATAGACACCTGCTGGAAAATTCTGCTGATAAGGAGAATCGGCAGAAAAAAGCGGAAGGCCGAGCATTATGACAATAAGTAAAAAACTAATAAACAATTTCATATCTAATCACCTTTACTATTCCCTTTAAAGTTGTGCCTACACCTCTTACCATACCTCGAACACTGATTTCAAAAAGGTTATAATATCCTTTTTTTATTCCATTGATAATATATGGTATATCTTTGTAAGGTCCAATTTTTCCATCTTTTTGTGTATATATATGGGCGTGTTTAATTGATTCAATTCTAAATTGGCCATTTCCCAGTTTTTTTGAAAATTCTCTTGGGGCAAAATTACATCCGGATTGTATTGGATACTGCCAATTAAAATGTCCAAGTCTAAATGCTTCTTTAATCAAAAGTATTCCCTTTTCAAAACCACCTTGCGCTATGACCCGAGCTTCAATTCGATAGGCTTCTTTTGAAACAGAAAAAACATTCTGGGAAGAAGTGTGTAAATAGATGGCTCCAAAGGCAATTAATAAAAAGAGAACTAAAACAACTATTATCTCAATCATGCCCCGCATTTTAACTCTATTCATATCTGTCCTCATTTTATTGTCAGAAAATCAGTATCCATTCTCAAAACCAATTCAAACATATCCTTTTCTTTCTTGCCACGATAACTTTCGCCTTCCATATAGACTTCGACCCTGATCACGTTATTATCATATTTATTTCTAAAAAACTTAATATCTGTAACGTATGAAGAAATCAATTTTTTATGAATAACATCTGTTTCGCTATTAAAAGATTCCTTAAAAAGACCCTTTCCTTTTTTTACATAAAAGGAATTTCTTTTTTTCTCTGAAAATCTTCTGAGCTTATGTTCCCAGAGATTTATCCTTTCAAAACCATTGTTAATATTGTTATCGAGATCATACAATTCAACTGGAGTCAATTTCAGATCATCCCTGTATTCATCATCAAGTACAACATTCAAATCACTATCCATATATATCGATGGATTTACTTTTTTCAGTTCAATATACAAAACTTTCATCACTCTCTGGACTTCAGTCTGAAAAGAAATCTTACTGCTTCCCTTTTTATACATATTCAGATTCCCTCTCAGATAGTAGAAAATCGCAATAATTAAAACACCCATGATTCCAGTTGCAATCATAACTTCAACCAAAGTAAATCCGCGTTTTTTCATTTTCATATCATTTATCCGAGACTTCAATTCTAATTTCCTAATTTATGTTGAGACGCAATTGTTTTTATCGTTTCAATAACTTTTGTCTTCACTTTTCCATGTTCAAACCAGATCACCTTGACCTTAAGTATATATACATCTTCTAACAGGGTATCTAAATCTTTTTTAATAATAAAATATGCCATTCCCTGATATCTTTTTTTGAAATGATCAGGAATATCGTCAATTAAAAAAAGCACTTCATTCTTCTGCCTATTTTTTATTTCAAATGAGGTAATTGCTGCAAAAGAGCCATCTCTATCAGTATAATCTGGTTTTTTATCTTCTTCGTCCAGAAATTCTTTGATTTTATTGATCTGCTGGTGTGGTATATAAACTCTTTTATTTATGTTTTTTATAATAAAACGGTTATTCCTTATGTTATCAATGACAGTTGCCGCAAATATATTAGCTTCAAGTATTGCACTACTATGATGAATATTTCTAGAACTAGCCATAAATACTTTTCC
>DAOVTB010000047.1 GCA_030633305.1 Candidatus Muiribacteriota bacterium | reverse complement strand
GTCTTTTTATTTCAGAGCAAAATTTTATAGTAGTCGAAATAAAAAGAAGGCTCCAATAAAATTCCTGAGTGATTAATTATTCATGTTGTTCTTTTATGGGAGGTTGAGTTAAAACTTTATAGATGTTAGAAATGGCTTGACAGGTATTGACATAACGAAATATGAATACACTAAAACATAGGGGGAGAATGAAATAAATAATTTCACCCTAACAAATTTTGTGCAGCAATTTAACGAAAATGATGCTTGAGGCTAAAAGCCAAGTTTCATTTTATTGTCAGGCATTGCAAACTAGAATTTTCAAAAAAAGGACATTTTTTTCTCTGCGTCCTCAGCGATCTCTGCGCGAGAACCTTTTTTTGTAAGACAAATATAAAAAACCCCTGTAAAAACAGGGGTTTGGATTAACGTGGTAGCGATTCAGGGAATTGAACCCCGGACCCTCCGGATATGAGCCGAATGCTCTAACCATCTGAGCTAAATCGCCGTATAAAAAAAATTGGTTGCGGGGACAGGATTTGAACCTGCGACCTTCGGGTTATGAGCCCGACGAGCTACCAACTGCTCCACCCCGCGTTACCTTTTTTTATTAAATCGAATGCCGGAGGCCGGAATCGAACCGGCACGGGCATACGCCCAGCGGATTTTAAGTCCGCTGCGTCTACCTATTCCGCCACCCCGGCATATTTGCCTAAGAGCACAATATTATTAGCATAGTTCCACAATCGATGTCAAGTAATTTTAAAAAAAATTCCTTTATTTTATTCTTGACTCAGGAAGAGAGATTATTTTTGCAAACTAATATTACACTATGTTAAAATCACATGAAAGCCAATTATATTCAAGGAGTATCGAAATGGGAAATGATTTGAATGCTAAAAGTTTACTTGAAAACGGAATGAAATTTTTTCAAGCGAAATCTTACGAGAGTGCAATTGAGAACTTTAAGAAACTAGTTACCCTTTATCCACAATCATCACTGGCGGATAACGCTCATTATAATCTTGGGATAATCTATTCTATTCAGGAAAGTTATAATAAAGCTTTTGTTGAATTGAGAATAGTTATTGAAGAATATCCTGATAGTGATGCGGCAATTTTTGCTCCTGATAAACTTGATGAAATCAAGGAAAGAATAGATCCTTCATCGCCAATATTTATGGAAGGCATGGCAGCAGTCAGAAAATCTGATCTTGCGACAGCTAAAACAAAATTTGCTGAAATTATTGAAAGGTTTCCGGCTGGTGAATTGATCGATAATGCACTTTTTTCACTTGCTGCAATCGAATATAAAACTGGTAATCCTGATTTGGCTAAAGCTTTGCTTGAAAAAGTACTTTCTGATCACGCTGGTACAGATGCCGCCAGATTGATAAATGATGAGGACATCTTAAATCATATGGAGTTATTGAATACACTAATTTCATAGAATGGAAAAATATAAATGATTAATACTTTTTTTTATGATGAGGAGCTGGGGTATGACGGAACCCAGCTTCGAAGTCATTTTGCTCTTGAAAAATTCAAAATATATGGAAATTCACTTGTTGCTTTTATTGGCCCATGTAGAGTCGATCTTGGTAACATGGTTGATATTGAAGATGTTTTAAATGATGAACCTATTTCATCTGATAAAATGATTCACTTTATCCTTGAAGTGTTCAACTCTGATTTAGAAAAATCAGTGCTTTATCAGAGGATGTTGATTACGGAAATATACAAGGGTATTGTCCTGAATATAAATAATGATGCAAAACTGGTTGGTGACGATATTTTCTGTTTTGATAAAAAACTTTCAGTTTCAATTGCAACAGTTTCACCAGTGTCCTCGCTGTGTCATACAGGTATTAATATCACAATTAAAGGTGCTCCAATTGAAGTTTCTTCGCTAGATGATATTAAAATTGATCCTGTAAAATTTGCTGGATTTGTTCTTGATAATTTTAAAAAAGAATATTTTGGAATACAGAAAGCTATATCAAAAGTCAGAGCAGTAAAATAATCTGCATCCCGAATGAGCGAATCTTGAATTTTAATAAACCTATCTAAACCTGCGATGCGCAGAATAGTGCGCCTCGGTTGTATCGATGAATTAAAATCCAATCTTCATCTCATTCTGAAAGCAGAATGGTAAATGTAAAAAATGATAGCAGAAAATATTTATAAAAATTCCAGGATTAAAACAGCTATTTTTGTTTTAATATTCCTATCTGTTTTATCTGTATATTTTGTGACTCTTGCCCCTACTTATACATGGTCGAATAATGGTATGGATTCAGCTGAGTTTTCGCTTTGTGCAAAGCACCTTGGAATTCCACATCCAACAGGATATCCAATTTTCAGCCTTCTTGGGAAAATATTCAGTAAAAACCCTTTTATTATGAATTCTGATCTAGCATTCAAGACCAATTTCATGTCTGCTTTTTTTGGTGCACTTGCAGTTGGCGTTCTTTTTCTTGCTATTGATTATTTTGCTGAAAATGTGATGTTTTCCGCATTATTATCGCTTGTTTTTGCTTTTTCTAGAACATTCTGGTCGCAATCAGTCATAACTGAGGTTTATACGTTAAATACATTTTTTGTAGTAGTTTTTATTTATTCTGCTCTGAACTATATGCGATCAAACTTAGATAAATATTTGTATTTCTGTACTTTTATTATTGGTCTTGGACTTTGCAATCATGCAACCAGTGTTTTATTGTTACCTTCATTTTGTGTATTGTTTTTTGTGGGTCGAAAAAAACTGAATTTGAAGAAACTTGTTTTTCTTCTGTTAATTCTTTCTCTTTGTGGTTCTGTCTATGTGTATTTGCCGCTAAGGGCTATGCGGGATCCTGTGATAAATACTGGAAATCCTTCAACCGTTACAGGATTTTTATGGGTGTTGCTGGCAGAACCATATCGTGGTCAAATGTTTGAAAATGCTGCTTTTTTGCGCAATATAACCGAATATCCGATTTTAAACGAATTCTCAAGCCTTTTTATTCCTATAGCAATAATTGGTTTCTGGGAACTTTTCAAGACTTCAGCAGTTAAATCTTTTTTTCTTCTGCTTACTTTCTGCTCCTGTGTTTTATATTCCCTGAATTACAGAATACCGGATCTTTCAGCTTATTTTATCATGTCATATGTGATTTATATAATATGGGTCTCGATTGGTTTTTTTGAAATAGCGAAATTATCTACGGAGAAAACCATATTCAGCAAGATTCAAACGAATGTAATAATTATAATTTGTTTAATGATGGCTATATACATGCAGTTTTCCTCCAATTATACTGTGGTCAGGGAACCTTACAGAAAAGGATCATTTGGTTTTGCGAAGAAAACTTTTGAATCTATTCCTGAAAAAAACGGGATATTGTTTTCATATGAGGCGTCAAAGAACTTTTCCCTTCAATATTATAAACACGAGATTCTGAATGGAAATGGACCTGATCTGGTATTGTGTGGTTATGTTGTCTGGGATTGGTATCTGGAACAGTTAAAAAGAAGAAAGACTATCAGTGTTCCTGATTTTAAACTTGAGAAATTAAAAGAACTGGTAATAAAAAGAGACCGTCCTGATACAATGGGAAAAAACAAACTGATCTGGAGATATTTCCTTCGAAGCGAAGTTATTAAGCAGTTGGTGCTTGAAAATATTAAAACTCGGCCTGTTTATATAAATGTAAAGTTGCCTGTATTGAGTAAATATTTTCATTTTGGAAAAATTAATGAGAATTTATATAAGTTAGCGATCAAGAATGGTTAACCCGCATATTGTATGAGCGAATCTTGAATTTTTCTGCATCAGTTCAAGCTTGCGACGTATAAAAATACGCCTCAGCTTGCCCAGACTGGAAAATTCCAACCTTCATCTCATGCAACATGCGGGTTGGAATGGTATAATAAGAATTTTGAAAAAATAATATAAAAAACGATGAAATATTCGGGTTAAGAGAAATCAACATGTTGAAGATATATGAAAAAGTTATATTCCTGGCTATTGTATTATGTACTCTGAGTATATATATAATATCTCTTGCGCCTGGAATAACGGTATCGAATCTTGGTATGGATACTGGGGAATTTGCGCTTTGTGCAAGAGATTTAGGAATACCGCATCCTACTGGATATCCGGTTTTTAATCTGATTGGAAAGATATTCTGTATGAATCCATTGGTCCAAAACCGGGAAATAGCATACAGGACAAATGTTCTTAGTGCGGTATTTGCTGCATTTACAGTAGGAATTCTGTATCTGATTTTGAAGATTTTAACTGGAAATGTTCTTATTTCAGTTTTTGCAGCATTGTGCTTCGGAGTGACTAAGACTTTCTGGTCACAGGCAGTAATAACTGAAGTGTATACGTTGAATCTTTTTTTTGTGTCATTATTTATCTTTTTCGCTGTAAACTATATCAAAAACAAGTCTGAAGAAAAGTATTTCTGGGGATGTACATTTGCCATTGGAATGGGGCTTACAAACCATACGATCTGTATTCTTTTAATACCAGTTTATTTTTTCCTGATATATCTAAAACCATCTATTATTACGATTAAAAAAGTTTCTTTTGGATTATTCATCATCGCCTTATGTGGCTTTTCCTATATGTATCTCCCGATAAGAGCTGTCAAGGATCCTGTGATCAATATTGGAAATCCGGGTAATCTAAAAAATCTGTTCTGGGTGCTTATGGCTAAACCATTCCAACATAATATGTTTTCGTTCCCGAGTGGTAAACTTTATTATCAGATTTCTGAATATCCGATCCTTATGCAGTTTACTCTTTTTGAAATACTTATAGGTGTAATAGGTTTCTGGGAATTACTAAAAAAACAAACTGAGATCTGTTTTGCTCTTTTAATTTTATTTTTGTTGAATATAGGTTATTCCTTGAATTATGACATTTCAGACATAGGAGCATATTTTCTGCTGTCCTATCTTATATATGCAGTATGGATTGGATTTGGATTTAAATCGATTTATGAATCTCTTGGTAGCTTTATTGATAAATTTTTCAGTGTGAAACTCCTGCTGATTGCTTTTGGGATTATTTTGATCTATAACTTTAATCTACATATAAGATCAAATTTTACTGTGATTTCTGAACCCAGAAGAGAAAAAGCATTTTCCTATGCTGAAAAAATATTCAGAGATATTCATGAAAAGGATGCTGTTTTTTTTGTTTTTGGAGCTAATCAGATAATACCTTTGCAATACTATAAATATGAAACGATGAAAAATTCAGGGCCTGACATAGTTGATGTTAACTGGATTATCTGGGACTGGCATCTTGAGCAGTTAAAAAGGCGTAATACAGTAAAAATTCCTGAAATTAATCTTGAAAAACTGGCGCAAAATGTAAATAACAAATATAGTAGACAGATAAAGGATGCTTCATCAAAAATAGCACCGGAAGCTTTTCTGAGAAATGAGGTTATTAGATTAGTAATCAGAAAGAACATAAGATTCAGGTCTATATATACAAATTGTAGTTATCCTTTGCTGGAAGATGAATTTTATTTTGCTAAAATCAGAAAAGGACTTTTTAAATTGGCGATAAAACACAAATGAATGATATAAAATATGTAGGGACAGGCTGTGGCCTGCCCAGGAGATAGTTATGAGGATAATTGCTGGACAGTATAAAGGAAAAACTGTTGTTTTGAATGAAGGGTTAAAATCCCGTCCTATTACAGGTAAAATTCTGAAAGCGGTTTTTGATATTATTAGTGAACGTCTGGGGGATTCGATTTTTCTGGATCTTTTTTCGGGAAGTGGAATTATTGGTATTGAGGCTCTTTCGCGTGGTGCAAGGAAAGTTACATTTGTTGAGATTGTAGGAAAAGCAGTAAAGAATATTATCGAGAATCTTGATCGCGTGGGCGCGAACAAGATTGATGGCAGGAATAAATTTGAAAATGTTGAAATCCTGAATCGTGATGTTTTTCGTACCGTAAAGAAATTAAAATCTGGTGAAGAGATAATTGATATTGTATTCTGTGATCCGCCCTTTCATATGGGATTTATAGATAGATGTCTTGAAATTCTGGATCAAAATGCGCCATATTTTCTGCATCCTGAATCTGTAATAATTATAAGAGCATACTCGAAAGAAAAAATAAATTTTGAATTGCAGAACCTTGTAAATGTAAGAGTAGCCAAGTACGGGAAGAATAATGTGATGTTCTATCAACTTAAGCGATAAGGAGAATTTTGAATGGATTGGCGTGAATTTCTATGTGTTTCAGTTGAAATTACTGATTTTTGTAATGGCGGTTGCATTTTCTGCGATCATCACTACGGTAATTTTATTCATGGACGTCGAGCTTTATTCATGAAATATTCACTTGTACAAAAACTTTTTGGAGAACTTGATTCTCTGGAGGTTTTGCCATCAGTGATTTCTCTGAGCTGGCTCGGAGAATCATTACTTCATCCGCAGATAAATGAAATCCTTGAATCAATAAACAAGCTTGAAAACCTGGATAATTTTCATCTGAACACGAACGGAATGAATCTGGATCGGGAAAAAATTGATATTATTCTCGCTAATGAAAAAATTAGAAGGATAAGAATATCAATTGATGCGGCTACTAAAAATACATATTGTAAAATTAAATCAGTTGACAGGTTTGATTTTGACCTGCTTATAGAAAACATCAGGTATCTTATGGAAAAAAGAGGATCAAAATCTTATCCTCAACTTGTGTTTTCGTTTGTTATCTGTGAAGAAAACGAACAGGAAGCGGAAGATTTTATGAAATTCTGGATTAATGAAATAAATAAATATGATAGACATTATATGGTTACACATGATTTTTATATTCCTGAGGAAACAAGTCGTTGTGATGTTGTTGATTACTATATGCTTCTTGCTCCGGATCAGAGTGCCGCAACTGAGTTGTATCGAAAAGTAATAGAACGTATTGGAGTATATAAATATAAAGACCGTATGGATGAAAAAGTTAATCAGTCTTCAATTGTTCAGGATAGATTTATGAAAGAAGTTTCAGAAGATTTAACGCGTCGCCCGTGCGCGTCCCTTTGGAGAATGGCTAACGTTCATAGCAGCGGACTTTTAACAGTATGCTGTCATGATCTTTATCTTGATGAAGTCGTAGGCGATATCAATGACAATACTTTTGGTGAACTATGGTATGGCGAGAAGATTGAAACGATTCGAAAGGAACATCTTCGCGGAATCTTTAAAGGCTTATGTAAAAAATGTGGAAATATTGAGTATTTTTCTGTAAGTGATTCTGTTCTCACTCAATATATTGATGCCTGTTCTGATGAAGGTCTTAAGAAAGAATATTTTGATAGAATGGGAATAGAAAGTGAAAAAGATTATGACCAGGGACATAATTAATATAAAAGGGGTCAGAAGTGACTTTTGTGAACTTGAAGTCCAAGTTCATGAAAGTTACCCTGACCCCAGCGCCAGATAAGTTTATTTTTGCAAAACAAATAAAATGGGATAACCATATTGCGCAAAAAAAGAAGAATGGAATAAAAAATATCATTATGAATATTATTAAAAAAATCGCAGATAATTATAAGAATAGAAACGGAGTGTTTTATCCGCTTCAGCTGGAACTTGAATTGACGCGACGCTGTAATCTGAATTGCTGGCATTGCTGGAGAAATTTCAACGATTATGATCCATATGAGTTAACGGATGATTTTATAATTGAGATAGTAAGTGAACTTGTTAATCATGGTCTAATGAAATTGGAATTTCCCGGAGCAGGAGAGCCTCTTTTGAGAAAAGGTCTTATCCATGAAATTAGTAAACAGTTTGGGGAAAGGCTAGAATTATCGTTGACTACAAATGGGACTTTATTTGAAATTTCTGATGTTATGAATTTTGTTTTGAATTCTTTCGATACCATTTATTTTTCGCTGGATTTTCCTGATCTTACTCATGATAAAAACCGCGGGTCTGGAGTTTTTAAAAAAATTGATGATACATTGATTGAATTTATGGCTTTGAAAAAGTCCCGTAGGTGCAGTACTCCTGAAATTCGGTTCAAGACAGTTATTTTTCCTGAGTTTAATCTGGAACATGCTGAAAATTTATTTAACTACGCCAAAAGCAGAGGGATAAATGAGATATTTTTTCTTCCATTTGAAGACTATGATAATAAACAGGTAAATATTATTAAGTTTGATTTGGAATTTATGAAAAAAGTAAATAATTATGGTATAAAATCAAATCTCGATGAATTTATTGTTGATACTGTGATTCTTGATGATCCAAATGATGTCGTGTGCGAGTCATGTGAATGTAAACCCAGGTGTTTTTATCCATGGTACAATATTTTGATCAGTTCTGATGGTAAAGCTGGGCCCTGTTGTAATAGTTCCAGATTTCAGCTCCGTACAACTTCGGATGTTATGAAGATATGGAATGAGGATTTTGATATTTACCGAAAAATAGATAGCAGTATTTGTAATTTTTGCTCAAATTATACTCCGGGATTATGGAAAGAAGTAAATGAATTATCAGACTCTTAAAGATACTTATTATATAGATAATATGTGGGGATATATTTTTGACTGTTTCAATGAAAAATTGGATTTTTCTTTTACAAAAAGTACTTTTTGTAAAACCAGGGGGACTTTATTGATACGGGGAAAATATGGATCAATTGAAAATAAAATACCCGGAACCATATTGACATATTTTAATGATAATGAATTGTTATATCTTGCATTGAAAACAATTCTTAATGGACAGGGATTTGATATCAGAGAGCTTAGCACAGGAGAGTTTTATGATAATTCAAGAGATACCGATATAATTTTTGAATATGGGAATGATTCTGTAAAAATAACAAGCAGTTTTGAACTTCCGGACTTTAAAGAAATTTTGCTGGTTGGAACATTTGAGTATCAAAAACTACTTTTCAAAGATATTAAAAAACATGTGAGATTATCAGGGTTAAATAATATATGAGCGGAATGTTTAATATTGAAGAATATCAAATTCAGTTTACTCATATGACTGAAGAATCAAAAAAAGAATTATTGATAAAGTTTGACAGAAATCTTCTGGAGAACTTGGAGGCTCGAAATTTTCTCAAGAAGGTTTCCAGCAGTGATGATTCTTTTTCAGTTAGATATCTTGCTAGAAAACTTATAGAGTCTTTTGAAAAAATGTCTAAAAACCCTGTTTTTGAAGAACCGGTGCAGAAGAGCGATAATTCTGAAATTAAAATGGTAAGTTCAAATGAGAGATTAAAGAAAGATAATATTGAAAGAGTAAATAAAATTGAAACTCTATTTGTACATGGGAAAACCATTGATCTGGATTTTGATGTGAAGGCATCGCAGTTTGGGTGTGTTACGGATACTAGAGTCTTTGGCTTTTTCATAGATATTTTTCTGTATTTGATCGTTGCAATAGTCTGTATCAAATTAATAGATATGGAAGATGCATATTTCAAGATGACTGTCATGCTTTCTATTGGAGTTTTGCTGAAGGATGTCATTCTTGGAGGACGTATTGGGATTGGGAAAAAGGCTCTGGCTATGGATATTATAAATATAAAGGATCACAAAACGGCTGGCTTTTTTAGGCTCTTGATGAGAAATGTAACATTACTTGGACCAATGTCAATTATTGAGGGAATATTTGTGATACTTTTATCAAATGATGGCAGGCGATTGGGAGATTATCTAGCTGGAACGAAAGTAATAACCAGAGTAAATCAGAAATTGACTGTAGTTGGACTGATCATTAATTATTGTTGCTATTTTTTCTTTTTTATGATGATTTCAAGCAGTGTTTTTTCGGGGTTTGGGTATCTTGTAAACCAGAAATATATGGATAAAAACATGATAAAAGAAGAATACATAACTTTTTATGAGTTATCTGCACGAATGTATCCGCAGGGGAAATGGATATATGGAAAAACTGGAAATGAAAATAAACGGACTATACATTATGAAAATGTTTATAAAGGGATTACGATTACTTTTTCCAGAAAACATCATCCTGAAATCTGTAATGCTAATTTTTCAGATACGAGTATGCTTAAACAATTGAAGGAAGGAACGGAAATAGGGCTGGTGTCAATGGGTACCTTAAAAGGGAAACTTCACGGTGTAGTTACAACAATTGATGGGTATAAGGCGTTTCACATCAGTTTTTTGCTAGGTGCTTCAGTGCATAGTCCTGAGATGAAACTAGATCATTATTTTATGTTGATGAACAGCGGTTATATATATACAGTAAGCGTTACTCGAGAAAATAAATCCAGCTTTAATTCAGTAAGCACAGATTTTATTCAGGAAATCAAGATCCAATAAAAAGTAGCAAATAATTCTATAAGCATTATTTGAAGCCTATAAAATGAAATAATGCCTTCTTTTAGAGGCATATTTTTAAATTATTAATTATATGCATTATAAAATTAATAAAATAATTTTGTTAAAAAAATCTAATAAAAATTATAGATGGATTCATTATTGATATTATGAAAATTTATCTAAAACGCTTGTATTTACAACGGTTGTTGCGAATGTTTATAGTTGGTTGATCGCGCTTATTTCTATATGATTAGCTGAAGAAAAAATGTAACTAATTTTTGAATTTTATCTAAAGTACCTTTAAAAATTGTCGATAAATTTAAGTTAAGTTAAAAAAAACAAAACTTGGCACGTTATTTGCAAATGCAATTACGAATCAATGGAGGCGAAGGAAAATGAGTAAAGTAATTTTAACAGCGATAGTTTTAACAACACTGATACTTTTTAGTGGCGTATATGGACAGACCGAGATAGTAGATCTCGATGAATTTATGGTACTTTCAAGATCTTATTTTGAAAGTATTGATAATGATACTGTTTTTACACCTCTTCAAGTGAAATATAACAATTACTGTGAATTGATCGTTAAAAATATCCATGATGATTCGTATAGAACATGTTTTGATACGCTGGTTGCGTTTACTGAAAATCAGAATTACGAAGACAGGGTCCTGTTTAAGGATGTAATGAAGTTGTTGAAAGTAAGAATCAATCTTTCGCTTATGGGAGAACATTATGGTGATTATACTTTAGAACGCTTTTTGGAAAGACGATATGAAGATGTCGAATTCTGGTGGGAAGAAAATATCATCGGTAATAATTACTTTTTTTTGAAACTAAAGATCATTCATGAATTGAATGGCCAGGAACTCAAATATAGTAATATTGTCGGCGATCAGCTTTCTTTTACTGTAACGCATAAAAACATTCAGAGCGTTGAAAAATGTTCGTTACATGGTGAAACATGTCTTAAAGTAATAATTGGAGAAGATTTTTTGAGATGGACACAGTATTATGAAATTCAGGATCTCCGATTAGTTAAATCAGTACAAAATTTTAATTCTTAATTTTTTTTAAAAACTACTACCTTCCTAAGGCTTTTGTGAGAAATCGCAAAAGCCTATTTTTTTATTCCCTGCGAATTTTTCGCTGTAAATCTCTTCGTTTTAAATTAAATTTCATCCTCGAAGTATAGTGAATACACCTGCGGTGAAATTAAATTTAAAGCCTCGACCTTTTTGCAAAATTCTCCGCAGGAAATAAAAAAAGGCATAAAATGAATTATGCCTTTTCTATTTGTTCGGTTACTTGATTTAACTATGCGAACTTTTTAAGCTCGCTAAGAATCTTCAGCATCTTTTTGTTTCCGCCTGCAGGTGGACGCCAGTCGAGATCGATAACTTTTTTACATCCAGCTTCTGAAAGGTTTTTGGAAAAATCCCGTAAACCCATATTGATTACTTTAAGATCGGTTGAAAATAATTTATTTATCATGATTTTACCTCTTTTACCTATAAACTCTTCTTTAAAAATCTGACTGCTTCAGCGTTTGTGTTAAAGTACAAAACACCATAATCTTCAAGTTTCTTTTTCTGCTCATTGAAATTTTGTGGATCTTCATGTGTTCCTGTGATAGATGCCATTAGAATCATGTCGGGATCAATCTTTCTGGCTTCGAAAATTCCTTTTTCCATTGCTCCTACTGGATCCATATGTGATCCAAATCCAAGAACGAAATCCATAATTACAACACCGACATCCGGATTTTTCGCTTCTCGAACAAGAAGATTATTTCTTTCAGACGGGTCTATCATTGGATGTGGTTTTCCCTTCGTAAACTCGTCTTCTCCGAGGTCAATAAGGTTATGTCCTTTTACAGTTTTCCATCCACTTACATAAAGCTCAGGATTTTTCTGAACATTTCCATATATCTTGTGGTCATCTTCAGAAAGAATAATAAGAGTTTCAGCAGTAAGTGTTCCGCCCGTATACAGTCCTGTAAAAAATTTACCTTTTAAATCTATGTCTTTATGAACTACATCGACAATATCAGTTTTTATACCGGCCAGTTCAAGGGCTTTTAAACCTGTGTCCTCCAGTGTTTTGCAAAAAACAATACCGTTTTTATCTTCTCTGGAATCTCCAAGAAAGTTGATGATAACAGGTTTTTTTGAATTTTCTACTTTTTTGATGATTTTATCTGCTATATCATGTGCAGGTGGTTTACTGCAAAGTACGATGATCTCAGTTTCATCGTCCTGCATCAGGGCATCGATTCCCATTTCCATCATAATACCGCCGACACCTTCTTTTAAATCCCTTCCGCCAAGTCCAATTGCATGAGTGATTCCGCCGCCAAATCTTCCGATAATAGCGCTTATTTCCTGAATCCCCGTACCGCTTGCACCTACAATTCCGATTTTTCCTTTTTTCACAACATTTGCAAAACCAAGAGGTAAACCGTTGATGATTGCTGTTCCGCAATCTGGTCCCATCATAAGGAGCCCTTTTTCTCTAGCTGATTTTTTTAATGAAACTTCTTCCTCAACGGTTACGTTATCGCTGAATAACATGACATGCAGACCTGAATCAAGAGCGAGTTGTGCTTCGTATGCGGCATGTTCTCCGGGGACTGAAATCAGTACAAAGTTCATGTCAGGATTGGACTTTAAAGCACTCGTAATTGTGCTGGGCCTGAATTCATCTCCCATCTGAGAGTTTTTTTCCTGTTCGATTAATTCCATTTCATCAGTTATTTTTTTAAGTGGGTTTTCTTCGCCTGAGCTTACAGCGATAATGAGATCGTTTGGAGTAATGGATTCTGTATTATCGAATTTGTAACCTGCATTTTTTAATATGTCGATATTGTGGGTGGTTCCCATCATAAGCGAACAGTCATCAAAATTTTCAAGTCCGCTTAGTCTTTTTGATATCAACATCAGTGAAACTGAATCATAGTATTCATTTTTTCTTATAAAAATGTGTGCTGTCATATTATTTCCTCTGATTTCTATATTTTGTATAGTGTACCATAAATAAGAATATGTGATAATATACACAATGTAAAAGCAAAAAATGTAAAATATAAAAGGGAAAAAATTATGTCTTTAGAAAACTATGAAATCAGAAAATTTTCAGTAAGTTATGCAAATCAGCAGATTATGATCGATGAAACAACTAAAAAAAGTGAATGGAGTAAAGATTTTATAAAGATTTACAATCCTTTTATCAATGAAATTTACAGATGGTATGATTATAAAGTGGCCAGAGATGCGTGGTCTGGTTTGTCATTAGCCTCTTGTAAAGATGGATATTATTGTGTTGTAAATACCAGAAAACCTCATTTTCCAATGGAAAACAGGTTTATAAGAGAATTGTTGAGTAATACTGATTTAAAGGGACTTATGCTTGTGTCGGATAGAAGATTGGACCAGTTTCGGTTTTTTGATGGAAAAAAAATCACTCTAAAACTTGGAAAGATGGAAGTTGTTATACCGCCTGTTATTCATAAATTTATGCCTCTAGACTCTTATCTCAAAGAAATTGAAAAGAAAATAACTTCTGGAGTTGGGGAAGGAATAGAGACTTTAGTTATACAGAATTCGATTCATGCCCTGGATGCATTACTTCTTTCTGGCGAATATCAAAAAATATTTATTATTGAAAATAACCCGATGCTCAGGTATTCCATTGACAGGAACCTCGAGCTTAATAAAACAGAGAATATAGTAGTCTTTAAAGGAAACCTGCACAAATTCAATGAACTTTCCGGGATTAAAAAATATGATTTATGGGTCAATAATTTCAAGAAGAGTTGTGAGGTAAAGAAACTTAGTGTAAAAAAAATTGGCTCATTGTTCTGTTTCGGTAATGAGGAATTATGCAATAAACTTACAGTAAAAATGAATCGAGTATAAATTATTCGTGATTAATTGACAAACAGTGATTAATAATTATAATTAAATGATAACCTTTAAAAGAACAGGAGATAACTATTTATGAAAAGATGTCTATTTGTATTACTTGTGTTAGTAGTGTTTTCAACTACAGTGTTTGCAGGCAGTATTAAGGTATTAAACACTTCTTTGAAGTATGCAAGACCTGCTGTTTATCAGGCAAATTATGTAAACATTGATCTTATCAATTCTGGAAACAGTAAATCAGCTGGAGTATTGGAACTAACAGTTAGCGGAAGTAGTTTCAAAGATTATGTACTATATAGTAAGAAAATATCAATTTCACCAAAATCCATGAAAAACGTTGTTGTTCCATGGAGTGCTGTGAAAAAATCTGAATATAGTTTCAATGTAAAACTGGATGGAAAAATTGTAGATAAAAAAGTAATAAACATAAAAATCAGCACAGATGCTTTTAGACCAGTAATGAAGACTGATGCGCCATCAGGATTTTCAGAGCTTGAAAATCGAATTATTGGAAATGTGAAGCGCCCGGATCCTCGAGAATGTATTGAGCATTATTTTGAAGATGCCAAGGTGGTTGGAGATAAGAGAAAGTTTTGGACCGTCAACATGACAAATAACAAGTTTGAACAGTTGGACTCGACTTTGAAAGCAATTGGAAAGCATTGTTATCTTTACCTTGAAGATGGACATGATCTTGATATGAAGCATATTGAGAAGTTAAAAGAAGCATTTGATGTGAATGTATATCCAAAGGATACATATTATTTTGGCTCAGAACCTAAACCGGGAGTTGATAAGGATAACAGGGTAGTGCTTCTTCTTCTGGATATTAAGGATGATTTTGAAAAGACTGGTGGATTTGTAGGTGGTTATTTTTCTCCTATGAATGAATATAAGGAATCGGATATTCAAGCTTATAATCCCGCATTACATTCTAATGAATGTGAAATGTTTTTCATGGATATTAATCCAGGAGATCCAAAAAACACTAAGAAAATGGCTGGTGTAATTGCACATGAATTTCAACATATGATCCATTTTAACCATGATCAGAAAAGTGAAACATGGCTGAATGAAGCATGTTCTCAGCTTGCAACTTATCTCACTGGGTATGATCATCCTACTAATATAGGGTCATTTCTAAAGACTAAAATTGAAGATTCTCTTACTACCTGGGATGGTGGCGCGATTGATTATGGTCCAGTATATCTCTGGTTATTTTATATTGTTGAAAATTATACTTCTGATAAAGATACAAAACATAAATTTCTGAATTCGATAGTTGCAGTTTCTAATAAAAAAGGTAGAGCGATCAAGGTACTCAATATGATCTTTGAAAACTTTGAGATGCCAGGATTCAAAAAGATTTTCAGTGATTATGTTACAGCACTTGTTATAAATGATGAGAAATTTCAGGATGGGATATATTCTTTTAGAGGAAAACTTGATATTGACAAATTCGGACCAATCAAGATGCATGTTAAACGATCAATTCATACTGGAGCATTTAAGAAAACGCTTAATGAGTGGTCACAGGCATTTGTAAGATATTCGCTGAAAGCTCCGGATTCAAATTCTGTTTTAGTTGAGCCGACAAATCCTGTATTTTCTGATAAATTGATTTTTACTTCAAAAAAACCTGGTATTCTGGTCTGGGGTGCTAATAATTGGGTTACTCCTGATGAATCATACTGGCCTGAGGGAAGTGAAAAAAGAAAATCAGGTGCAGTGCAATCTCCACTAAAGAAAATCGGTGATAAAGAATATGTATGTGAACTTGGTCCTTTTAATGGCGAAATCAAATATGACAAAATAGATTTTACTTTTATCTATGAAGATGGAACATGGATGAAAAAATATGAGGCTGTTGAGTTTGCGATCTCAGATGATGATCAGGAAATAGATTTTTCAAAATATGTAGTGTCACTTAAAAGTGATGTTTCAAAAGATTTTATGTTGCGAATCATAAAAAGAGGTGTAAGGGGATTGGAAGTTGAAACAAAAACTTCAACAACTGGTTCTTTGAAGGCGAGTCTGAATGGTTATGGACAGCTTTATGATGAAGTAGATTTTTTGATCATAAACTTTGCAAGTGATCCTGATGCTGATTTTACCTTGAAGATTTCTCCTGCTGTGTCAGGACATTCTGAAAATCTGATTGAAGCGATAGGATCAGATATAGATGTATCGATTGATAGCCCACTTGGATCAGATATTGATATAGACATTCAAAACCTTATAGGTTCTGATATTGATATCTCTATAAAGAAAAGGATAGGTTCTGATATTGATATTCAGATTGAAAGTATTCTTGAAACTGAAAAAAATTCCAAGGCTAATTCAATGCAGACTGTCTTACTTCGTAGAAAAATCAGAGCTTTTGCTAAATATCTGGTAATGCTTTCTTCAAAAGTAGAATTGGAAGATTTCAGACCATATGTTGCAAAACTTAATACTCTCAAGAAAAAACCAATAGTCTATAATTCTATTAAACTTAATGTAGACCGCATGAATTATTCTCTTGATAAGAAAAATGTATGTCTGGATTATCTGAGAAAGTCATTTAAATAGAAATCAAATTGTTTACTATATGGAGGATGCTCATGGAGTATCCTCCTTTTTCATTTCTTGGAAATTTTACGAAATAATAAACATAGGAGTTCGTATTGCGAATATTAATTTTTCTGATTCTTGTTGTTAGTATCCATTCATTATGCTTTGCGGATGCAAAGGAAGGTATGCAATATTTCTGGCAGAAGGATTATGTGAATGCTCTGAAACATTTAGAGCCTGCTGCTGAAAAGGGAAACAAGGTATCTTCATATTATGCAGGCTATATTTACAGATATGGAAAAGGTGTTCCTCGAAATACTGCTCGTGCTAAAGAATTGTTTACCAGGTCTGCAAAAAAGAACTATGCCTATGCGGTATATGAATTGGGTGTTATGCGCTGCAAGGGGGTTGGATACAAAAAGGATCTAATTGGTGGAGAAAAGTTTATAAAAAGAGCCTTTACCCTTGCGAATAAACAACAGAGAACCTATCTTAATAAAAGAGAAAACTGGCGAAAGACTGGCAACTCTCGAAGTTGGAAATGGTATGATGATCCTGATAATGTGATTATCCTGGCGTTTTTAATATTCATTATTATAGTTTTTATCACTGCCCTGAAGTTTTCAGGTCGGTCAAAAAAGATTCTGAAACAGGTTTGTTTGAAACTTCCTTCAGACTGGAATGCTACAATTGGTAAAAAATTGCAGCAAACTGCAATAGTCACAAAAATTAATAAAAAAAAGGCATGGTTTATCAATCCGAGCCAACCGTTAATTGTTGCAGAGTCTTTTTCTGAAAAAGCTAAACCGGATATTATAATCACCAACGAGATATTTCCTGAGGAAACGCATAAAAAGGTAAATACTGAATCCACGCAGTTCAGTGAATATTTTTCTGCAGGCTATCGCAATAAACAATGCCGTACTGATGATATATTCTTTGAATTCTATACCCCCATTTTAGAGTTAAAAGTTGCCGAAATCTTCCGAAAGTTGAGTTTGAAAAATACGAATAGCGGATTTACTATCACTTTTAATTCGGGGAATATGAAAATTCAGTTAAAAAATTATTCTAATGTCAATCCCAAAGAGCTTGCAGAATTATTTATACTATGTGTTGATCTGCAAATGGTTTTCCATCAGGTTACATGAATGATCTCTTGAATATGAGGCGTTTTATAAACGGCATTTGCCGTTTTAACAATAATATTAGGGCTGATCTTTGTTTTAAGTGGTTCAATATTGGTTACTTCGTTCCCATGGGTATGCCCGCAAAGTACCGTTAATTTTTTTGAAGGAAATTTTTCCATTACAGAATTCAACATTAATCCCATGACCTTTGATGCAAAATGCGGGACCCAGTTTATATCAGATGTACTGTTTTTATAAATACATGATTCTTCAAACGGGGGAACATGAGTAATCATGATAACGTTATCGAACTGAAAAAGTGCAAGTTCAAGAGATTCCATAATTGATGAAGTTGCATCAAGTGCAGTCGTATTAAGCCTGTTAAGTAAAATTCTTTTTGTTAAACCGGTAAGCTCTTTGATGGAGCTATAGTCATAAAGGTTTACGTTTGAATTTATAAAATCTCCAAATCCGCCATCTGCCCAACCGCCGTGACCTATAAGTGCAAAAGACTCCGTTAGTGGTACTACACCAGTTTCCGGCATCCAGAAAAGCTCTTTAATATTCTTTGTTAATATCTTCATCTGGGTTCTTACCATTTCAATACTGCTTCCAAAATAGTCATGGTTTCCAAGGACAAAATAAATTGGACATTTAAACTTTGATTTCATTTCCAGAAGGACTGTTTCTATACAGTTTGATGTTCCTATATCGCCTGAAATCAATATCGCATCTGAATTTGTTTCTTTTACTTGATTATAGAAAACTTCTCTTGAATTTTCTTTAAGAAAATCAAGATGTATATCAGATAGCCATGTTAGCTTTTTTAATGTATTCATGAATTAATCCTAGCATGATATTGGAAATTATTCAAAAATATGCGAAATAGCATACTGAATAAACGAATTCCCCAGAAATTTCGACGTTTCGATTGCCAAATTGGTGCTTGTTTTTTTCTTTCGACAACTGTAATTATCACGAAAAATTCATCAAACAGTTGTTTTTGGGTGTTGTTTTGGGCGCACGAAACAAAAAGAAGGCACCAATTAAATTTCTGGGTAATTGTTTATTTCTTATTTTCGCTCACGAATCATTTTATTGAATACAAAACTATTGAAAAAGCCTATTTTATATAGTATATTGTTATGTATACAATCATTAAAGTATTAAAAGGGATTCCTTTTATGATTTGGAGGTAATTCAAAAGACGTTATGAACAATATAGACAAAGCAATCAGATTAAAAAAAGAACTTGATTCGCTTCGACCAATTAAGAGAGAAGATGAATTAAGAATAATGCAAAAATTCAGATTAGATTGGAATTATCATTCAAATAATATTGAAGGTAATTCATTAACCTATGGCGAAACTAAAGCATTGATTTTATTTGGGATTACTGCTTCAGGAAAACCTTTGAAAGATCATTTTGAAATTACCGGACATAATGAAGCAATAACCTGGGTGATGGATATTGTGAAGCAAGATAGAATCCTTACTGAAAATTTCATTCGTGAATTGCATGAATTAATATTAAAAGAATCATATGTAGTTGACGCAATAACCCCTGATGGACAGCCAACTAAGAAAACCATCACCATCGGTGCCTACAAAACTTCACCAAATTCTGTAAAAACCAAAACTGGAGAAATCTTTAGATTTGCAACTCCTGAAGAAACTCCTGCAAAGATGAAAGACCTAATCGATTGGTATAGAGAGAAACTTAATGAAGATGATATTGATCCAATATTACTTGCTTCTGAATTCCATTTTAAATATGTGAGTATTCATCCTTTTGATGATGGGAATGGAAGAACAGCAAGAATTTTAATGAATTTCATTTTAATGCAATCGGGATATCCACCAGTAATTATAAAAACAGAAGACAAAGAAAACTATTATTCTACCTTAAGGCAGGCAGATGCGGGAATATTAGAACCATTTGTTAATTACATTGCCAATAACTTGATTCATTCTCTGGAACTTATGATCAAAGGTGCAAAAGGTGAAAGTATTGAAGAACCTGATGATTTGGATAAGGAAATTGCTATACTTGATCAGCGGTTGAAAAATGTTGGGAAAACAATTGACGTTACAAAGAGCGAGAATAGTCTTTTAAATCTGTATAATAATTCAATTACTAAATTGATAAAAAAGTATATAAAGAAAGGGAATAAATTTGATAAATATTATGTTAATTCAGGTTTTCGTTTAGACGTTAATAATCAGACAACACCTTCATCAATTGAGAATATAATTGATAGCAATCGAACAAGAATCAAACATAATATTAAATCATTAAATTGTAGATGGAATTATAAAGCTTTTAAAAATATTGGTTTTGAAGAATTTAATTTTTCTTCAGAAATTATTTTTAACTTTGAACTAACAAGATATATTGTAGCAGACTCAAGAAATATAGTTTCTTTTGAAAAATTATATAGTGAGCAGTTAAAAACAGAAGAAATTGATGAGTTGATTAGGTCTGAAGTTCGAAAGCATACTGAAGTTATCGAAGAAAAGATAAAACAAATTGAGAAAAAGAATTCCAGAGTTTAATGTATTGCAATCAAATGTAGCCTGAATAAATGGATTTCCCAGAAATTTTGACATACCATATTGTAAATTTAATCTGCAATCTTTTTGCTGAAAATGGTCATTTTTTCTTGAGTGATTTGTATTCTGAAAAAAACAGTTAATGGTTCTGCATAAACTAAATGTCAGGTTTGAAATAAATAAGTGTCCAGAAATTTAATTGGAGCCTTCTTTTTATTTTCGTTTACTTCAATCTTTTACCCAATAACAACAGTAAGCACAAATCGAGGGTTTTTTACTGTTGTCGAAAAAAAAAGACAAGCTCCAATTTACGGATTTGCTCGAGAAAATTTCTGGACACTTATTTATTTCTGCTACTCAAGTACCAAATGTTATTTACGCATATCATTGTAAGATTTTAGAAAATTCACAATTACAGAAGAATTTGGTATAATATAGCTATCATGGGATTATTTTATAAAGTAAATCGACTTTTTGAGAAGAAAAAACCTGAACAGGAAAAAGCAGAAAACAAAGCTGATTCCAATTGTGATGAATCCAAATATTCCTGCTCAAAATGCAAAAAAGAAGTAAGCGAGACAGATAAAGTCTGCCCATCCTGTAATACTGAATTGATTGATGAAAATATGGTTATAGATGGCAGTGATAAAAGTCAGAAAAAGAATCCTGGATTCTTTTCGGGATGCGGTGGATTTCTTGTTACATACATGATTATATTTTTCATAATGACTGCTGGTTCGCATGAACAGTCAATAAATGAACATACAAGAGAATTTTTACCTGTTCTGGTTGTTATTAAGAATGTTGATAATACTTATACAATCAAGGAAATGAAAATTTCTGAGTCTGAAAAAATGAAATCGGAAAATATTGAAATATCATATCTTGTTCCTGAAAAAAATATTAAAAACTCCCAGATAAAATCTTCGTTTAAAGTAAAAAGAATCTCGGAGGAGAAGCAGGAAATAAAGATAACTGCAACAAGGCTTCATGATGGACAGCAAAAAATTAAGTATACTCATTGTTATGTTGCGACTTCAGATAATGTAGAATCCAAGTCGTATGCATTACTAAATTTACCAGGATCCCTCCAAGCGCTGAGTCTTGTTATATGCTTTGTTTTAAATATTGTACTTTGGATATTCATAATTGCATTTCGATTCATAAGATCAAAGTATTAGTTTAGATACAAATCAAGATTTTTTATAGACATGAGAAATGACACCTGTTACACTATAATATTGTTTTTTAAAAAATCGTTATTATTGGAGTTAAATTTATGAAAAATCAAATTATTTTATTATGTCTGGCTTTTATATTATGCACTTCCATAAGCTCATTTGGTATTACTCAAACCCCAATGAAAGAATGGACTATTCTGGTTTATCTGAATGCAGATAATGATCTTGATGAACACGGCGTTCAGGATCAATATGAAATGGTTGATGGTGGTGGAAGTAATGAATGGCGCAATGTAGTTACTCTTATTGATAGGCTTGAAGGTCCTGCTACTTTGAATTACATAGAAAGTAATGGGATTAAAAAACTTAAAGATATGGGTGAACTTGACATGGGTGATTACAAAACGCTGATAAATTTTGTTTCAACCATGACCAAAGCATATCCTGCAAAGAACTACTGTCTGATAGTATGGAATCATGGAAGTGGATGGTATAAAAATAAGAATAAAATCAGTAAAGGTGTATCTTATGATGCTTCATCAGGACATTATATAAGCCCAGCCGAACTTAACATCTGTTTTACTGAAATTAAGAAAGTATTGGGGAGAAAGCTTGATTTGCTGGCTTTTGACGCCTGTCTCATGCAGATGATTGAGAACTGTTATGAATTAAATGGCAAAGTTCATTACCTGGTAGGTTCTGCACATACTGAACCACTAGATGGTTATTGTTATGACAATATATTTTATGAAATGAAATCAGGAATAAAACCAGTTGAATTTGCGAAACTTATTGTTGAAGTATATACGGCTGCTTACAATCATGGTTGTTATGGATATAATTATACAACCCATTCTGCAATCGATTGTTCTAAGATTGATAATATACTTCAAGCGATTGAAACATTGTCTAAAATAACATTGGAAGATAATTACTCTAAAGATATTTATGATACAGTGCTTGGTGTTCAGGAATACAATTTCGAATTTAGTCTTGATCTCCATGATTTTGCTGAAAGACTGGAAAGCAGAACAGAACATCCTCCATTAAAACTGGCTGCTAAAAATTTAAAAGAAGCTGTGGAATCAGCAGTTATTATACATGATCATACTGGCAATCATCTTGATAGTGAATATGGACTCGCTGCTTATTTCCCATGGTATCCACTGATATTTGATCCTGATTATCTGGAAATCAATTTTTGTAAAGCAACATTGTGGGATGAAATGATGCTCAAATACTATAAAGAATATGAATTTGAGGATTTTTTCAGATTTAAAAAGAAGCAGGATATAGAAAAATTAAGAAAAATTTTAGAGAATACAACTAGAATGAATGTTGGCGTAAACAATCATTTAACTGCT
>DAOVTB010000034.1 GCA_030633305.1 Candidatus Muiribacteriota bacterium | reverse complement strand
CGGTAAAAACTCCACATATTGCTGTCATCCAGTGTTTTTGATCTTTCTGTATAACAATATCAAAAATCTGTTGGTTTTCATCAAAGTATTTTAATCCCTGGATACCTGCTAAAACAAAATACTTTGCAGTAACAAGGATATCTTCACACCAGTTGTATTCTATTTCACTTTCAAGTGTTCCGTTTGTAATATCATATATCAATACTTTCTTTGGAGTTAATAAATAAAGCTGATTTTCAAAGGCCTTATAGTTCACTATTACTTCATTGTCCGGAAGTTTAAATTTTATTCCACCATCAAGAGTTATTGCCCCACGAGTGGTTATCACAACTATTTTTCTTTCTTTTTCTGTATTTTTTTCGACTAATCCAATAATGTTCTTTGAAGGAAGTTCTATTCCAAAATCATGAAAATCCTTTCCTTTGAATAATCCAACCGGAGTAGCAATCAACATTAAATTGTTTTTAAAATAAACAAAGTCATTAATTGATTGAACAACACCTTTATGCACAGGTCGGACAACACATGACAAATCTGTAAAACTCAAACTATTCACTGATGGTGAATAGACATAAAGTCCATTTTTCCTGGTCCCGGCAAAAATCTTGTAATCTTTCTCAGTTGTAACGCCTTTGATACAGGTAATATAGTCATCAACAAAACCATTTGTTTTATCAAAACATAACCAGTAACCATCAAATTGCATTTTAGGTACTGGAGGGGGTGCTGCAAAATGAAGTGGTCCCGGTTCAGGATTACAGCAGAACAGGCTTAATTGAGCCATAACTGAAAACATAACAATATGGAATAATTTTTTAAAATATTTGGATTTCAAATCATTTACTCCTGCATAATTTTTATAGAACCATTTTAATTATAACAATCATAATGGTTCATCGCAACTTGCTGAAAAAGAAAGATTTCGCGCAGAGAACGCTGAGGACGCAGAGAAATAAAGATAAGATTGGACCCATGAAGGGCATGAAGAAAAAAATTCACTACAGAGAGCACAGAGTAAAAAGATAAATATTGTAGGGGCGGATTCCAGATCCGCCCTTTTCTTACGTGGATTTAGTTTTTATCAAATTACAGGAAAATGACATTAAATTGGACAGGAACAGGGGACTGTCCCTACAGTTTTTAACTATAATTTGTGTGTTTGGGCGATCCGTACCATTTTACTAATTTGGATGGAATAAAGTTATCTGGTGCTGGGGTCGTACCATTTTATTGATTTGGATAGATTAAAGTTATCTGGCGCTGGGGTCAGGGGACTATGAATTTTTTTGAACTTCAAAGAAAATTAAAGTCCATCTTACCCCTTTTATATTAACTATAATTTGTCCTCTTCCTTTTTTCCTTCGTGTTCTTCGTGGTTAAATCTTTTTTTTTGCTCTTTTTTTCAAGCGATTGACAAAAGAACTTTATGTGATAAACTTAAATCAGGTATAGAAAAATAAATATATAAATATAAACGGATTATTTTCAAATGATTCCAAGGAGGGGATATAAATGAAGATCAACGGTAACAGTACCAGTCTTTTTACACAAAACAATCTTTTACAAATAAATAAACTCCTTACTTCTTCAATGGAAAAACTTTCATCAGGATTCAAAATAAATTCTGCAGCAGACGATGCTACAGGGCTGGCTATAAGTGAGAAATTCAGATCAATCATTTCGGCTTATGAAGCCAATCTGGAAAACACACAATCTGGAATATCAATGATGCAGCAGGCTGACGGACAGATGGGTTCTTTGACAGACATTGTCAGCCGCATTGATGAATTGACACAATTATCAGCAAACGGGACTTTAACAGATACACAAAGAGGCTATTATCAGGACGAAGTTGATGTAATGCTTGAAGAATATGACAGAATTGTCAACACGAGTAATTACAACACAATAAATCTACTTGATGGCTCTATCGGTCAATCGGCTCAAGTTCAGGGCGACATTGGTGATGCTGCCGGCGAAGCTTCAATTGATGGAAACAATGCGCAAAGTGGTAATTATCAGGTTGATGTAGTCAGGGCTGCTGACAATGCTCGTGGCTTTATTCAAGGTGAATCTGCAGCACCTGTCGATGCCGATTCCTCTCTTTATGATTTTCTTGGATCAACAACTGATGGACAGATTAATCTAAACGTTGAGGTAAATGGTGAACAGGTTTCTGTAACTGCTAATGTTGAAAATGGTGGTGCAGACACAATTTCTGATTTAGTCAATAATTTAAACGATGCCTTTGAAGAAGCAGGAATTGATGCCAGAGCTGATTTTATAAGTGCTGATATTCAGGGTGGTGCCGCAGGGAATCAACCTGGAATTGCTATAACTTCTAATCAGGCTGGAAGTGCAAATACAGTCAATGTGGATTTAAATATTGATACAACTGCTTCGGCTGCATCTACAGTTAATTCTACCCCAAATATTGATCTCAATACTGTTGCAAATGATGGAAATGCTGTTGGAGATACCAATTTTTATGATGACCTTAATATTTCACTTGGCTCATTCAATATTACAGACCAATCAGGCGGAACTACAAATATCACTGTAAATCAAGGCGATACACTCGGTGATATTGTAAACAATATAAACACATTATCGGGCGGAAACGTAGAAGCAACATTAAATCAGGAACTTGGACGGATTGAAATAAGTGATACTTCTGGATTTTCAACTGGAACTCTTAGAATAGAAGAAGCCGGTGGAGGAACAACTGCTGGTGATCTTGGAATTCTTGGTCAGGCGGAACAAGGAACTATTGAAGGACAGGCTCTAAGCAGAACAAGAGATTTTGTCGTTGATGTTACAGGTCCTGGAAATAATACAGCAAGAGTATTAGGAAATTATACTGGCGGAACAAATGAAATCACAAGTGTTGATGAGTCAACTGCTGCAGTAGTTTCAAGTGGTGCATTAGTAGATGGTCAAGCAACAGGTGGCGGAATAAGCGGAGTAAATTTCTCTCTTGATAATGCTGGAGCAAATGCAGGTGATAGTTTTGAAATCGCAGTCGGAGGAAATGAATTAAACTTCATAGTTGGTCCAGAAGGCGGAGACACCGCAAGATTTGCTGTTTCAATTGGTTCGCTTAGTTCTTCTGCAATCGGATTACGAGACGCAAACGGCGAATACAACATTTCAACCCAGGCTTCAGCCCAGTCACTTATTGATAACGGTAATACCAGTACTGCTCTGAACAATATCAGTTCTCTAAGATCCCAGGTCGGGGCTTATCAGAATACTTTAACGCATATAACTGATAACATAACAACTTCACAGTTGAATTTAATCGATGCTGAAGATCGAATAAGCGGCACAGATATGGCAAAACAAATGATGGAACTTACACGTCTTCAGGTTATGCAACAGACAAACGTGTTTCTAATGGGTCAGGAAAATGTAAATCAAAGCTCAGTGCTCAGCCTTCTTGGTGGATTATAGATTTTCTCTTTGTTTATTTTTTTCAAAAATAAATATAATTTTTATTTAATCTCCTTTTATATGCTACAATAATAGTAGGAATTAGAAATAAGGAGGCTTAAAATGAAAAAAATTTTACTTTGCTTTTTTGTATTTGCTCTGATAGCCATACCTGTTGTAAGTAATGATGTAATTCAGGACCTTAACAACAAGATCTGTCCAGTTATGGGCGGTAAAGCTAGTTCTAGCAATACGATAATCCATGATGGTGTAAAAGTTCATTTCTGTTGTCCAGGTTGTGACAAGACTTTCTCATCAAATCCTGAGAAGTATCTAAAAAAACTTGTATGGATTCATGATGGTGTAAAATATATCACTAAAGAAAAACTAAAAAGCCTTATAAAAGCTGAAAAAAATCTTGTTATAATAGATGTTCTTTCAGCTGAATCATTCAAAAAACATCATGTGAAAGGTGCTATAAACATTCCTTTCGGAACTTTGAAAAGTAAGATCGATTCCATTGTTCCTGATAAGAAAACACCTATTGTGACTTATTGTGCTAACTATCATTGTAAAGCAAGTACTAAAGCTGCCAAGTTGCTTTTAGAAAAAGGTTATAAGGAAGTCTACGACTACAAGGGTGGAATCGCGGAATGGTCAAAATACATTTCAGATTCAACTGAAAAAAAATAGTACTTTGGTTAAAACCAATAATCTTTGCGGGGGTTATAATCCCCCGCTTTTTTAATTTTGATCAGCTTCGCCCTTACGAATTACAGTGAATTTCCCAGTATCTGTATCAAGATTGTAAATATTAAAATTCGTTTTAATATTAAATCCATCATAATGAACTGCAAAGTTAATCGACGCTGAACCTTCAGAATCACTTTTGATCCTGTGAAATACAGACCTTGGCCAAACCAGCATCGCGCCACCTTCATAAATTAGTTTGCCATTTTTTTTTATTCGTTCAGGAGTAACAGTAAAAGTCTCTATCTTACCGTGCTTCCTTGTATAAATATCAACTACTCTTTTTCCATGCATAACCATAAGATTATCATCTTGATGCGGATGCATATACCAAGGTCTTTCGATATCATCAACAGATCCAGGTGAAACAGCATCATTTTTATGAATTACTCTGTCTATACTTCCTAATCCCTTAAAACATTCCAGAGGTAAAATATCAAAGGATACCCCAGGTGTTTCTCTGAATTTACTAAAAGAAATAATCTGATAGAGTTCTTCGACTTCATCAATGATTGATGTCTTCATATTATCCTCCATAAAAATCAATGTCGTGCATATCATGATCACTTGTTAAATGTTTGAATTATGATATACTAAAGAAAGCCGGAGGTAAAGCATGATACAAATAAAAATATTTGAAGCTCTTGAAAAATATGAGCTTGCGATTTCCAAACTTTACAAAACCTATTCAGACTTATGTCCAGAATTTTCAAACTTCTGGAGTCATCTCAGTGAAGATGAAGAAGTACACGCTAGTTGGGTAAGATCATTAGGGGTCCTTGCAAAAAATGGAATTTTGAGATTCGATTCGTCAAGATTTAATATAAAACCGATTGAAACATCTATAGAATATGTTAATGATGTTCGCATTAAAGCTCCAGAAAGAAAACCTGATATTATTCTGTTTCTATCAATCGCTTTAGATTTGGAAAATTCTATTATCGAGAAAAATTTTTATAAAGTTGTCTCAAACGATGAACCTGACATGGCAAAAATATTTATGGATCTCTCAAACGGAGCAGAACATCATAGCGAAGCTGTACAAAATCTCAGAACAAAAATCCTTATTGATCGAAAAAAATAGTTTCAGCTTTTTATTAGACCCGGTTTCGTTGATAGAAGTAACCGGAAATACCAAATATTATCCAGGCTACTAATAATATGTAATACTTATCACCTAATATTATTCTGGTCTGTTCAGGAGCTCTCAACATCAATTCAGGATTTACTCTAAGCGCCGGGATAAAATATGATATCCCGGTAACCATTGCCCAGGATCCGCTTCCGGCTGTGGATATCATAATCATGGATTTTTGTAGTATTATAGCAAGGACTCCTCCGACAAAGGCTGCAATAATCACAATTCCCTGCGGAGTAGCTGCTTTTTTATAGATTGAAAATAACATACTAACTGTAATAACAGCAGTCCATGCTCCAGTAATAAATAGTCCGATTTTAAAAAAGAATTTGATAATACCAGAAGTTATTATTCCTCCAACCAGACCACAAATTATTATTCCCATCTGATTGCCAGGCATTATTTTCTGGGCAATCGCAACTCCTGCTGTTAAACCAACAAGAAAACCAATCAGCGAAAAAACTATCTTAAAAATCTTGTATCCCATAAAACAGCTTACTGCTCCAATTATTCCTGAAACAATCGCATACATCATCAAATAATTTGCTGTATTCTGCATTAAATAACCTCATAAATAATTTTATTTATCTTATACCGTTTTACCAGAAAATATCAAGATTCCAGCTGAACATATAATGAAAAAGACCTCCAGAAAATCTGGAGGTCTTCTAAAACTTTTAAAGATATAATTATTTCTTAATCAACGAACAATAACAATAAAAGGGTGCCCTTTCATCGTCCCAATATGTGGAATAAATTCATATACACCACGAGCACGTATCCCTAAACGAATATTCTGTCCCCAATGAATTTTTTTATCAACCAAAAGTCTACCATTATATTTTACAGCAACACTATGACTGGTGCGTGGTAAATGTGTCAACAAAATAGATCTAACGTTATAAACAACCACTTTCTTATACCTGCCATATTTAAACGATACATTGCGTAATGGCTTGTAGCCAAAAGAAAACTGCGAGATCAAAATACAAACACATACAAATAAAAGAATTTTTTTCATTACAACCCTCCTGATAATAGTCAAAATTATAATATCACATTTTTAGATTCATTAACAAATTTAAGAATATGGATTTACTTTATTTACTTTATTTTTTTGAAATATTATAAAATTTTTATCGCTATCACTTGTTGCACAATTCTTTTTATGTTAAGTATATGAACATAGTACTTTTTTATATGTGGATTTTTAACAATAAAGCTAGGAAAACAGGAAATTATGATTGATAAAAAAGGGTTTCTCGCATTAATTGGCGGAAACGAAAAAAAAACAGGTCAGAAGCTGGTCCTTAAAAAATTACTTGAGATCAGGAATATTGATTCAATTGCAGTAATACCAAGTGCAAGTATGAGTCCTAAGAGACTTTCCAGGAAATACGTGGATGCTTTTATAAACCTTGGAGTAAGCAAAATCTCCGTTTTAGACATTCGACGTAACTATGAAGCAGATAGTAAAAAACATCTGGAAGTAATTGATAAGTCAGATTTGATATTTTTTACAGGCGGTGATCAATATCTGCTCTATAAAACACTTGCTGAAACAGAATTACTCTCCAGAATATGGAATAAGTTTAAGTCTGGATCAATTCTGGCAGGAACAAGTGCCGGAGCAGCTGTAATGAGTAGTCCAATGATCTATGATGGAGATACAAAACCATTTGTTAAAGGTTCTGTATTATTCAGTAATGGTTTTGGCTTTTTAGAAGATATCACAATTGACACCCATTTTTACAAAAGGCATCGTCTACCACGTTTAATCCAGTTTCTTTCACGAGGGATCAGTAAATTTGGAATTGGATTACCAGAAAATTCAGGAATTATTGTGTACCCGGATAAAAATGTTGAAGTAATTGGTAAAAAACCCATTACTTTTGTTGACTGTAGCCAAATGGAATTTACAGATATCAATGAAATCAAAAAAAATGAACTTTATTCAACCCTGGGAATAAAAATTGGATATTTACAGCCTGGTCTTCATTTTTCAATCAATGATTTAAGCTGTATTAAAATGGTTGAACAGAAAATAAATGTTATTACTGCCTGAAAAGGCTAATTTAGGGGGACATAAAAATGAAAGATTTTAATGTGAGTAAGTTCTATACTTATGAAGGTCCAAACTATTATCTTAACAGAGCAGCAATTGTATTTAACATGGCTCTGGCTCCAGATGGAAAAAACGTTGATCATTACAAACCTGAAGTCTTTGAAAAATTTCCTGTATTGAAAGACAAAAAAAATGACAGAGTTGCTGAACTTTTTGCTGAAGCAGTGATACAGGTCCTTAAAATGGACATCAATCTGTTTATCAATAACTATGCTATCAGCACAGATGGGGATGACTATGTAATTGCAGTTGAATACCTTGATCAATATATTGCTGAAGACTGTATTGACTTTGTAAGTGACTGGTTCAATGCAATGAATTTTGGAAATAAATTTGATTTTGATGAAAAATTCCTCAAACTCCAGGCAGATTTCGATAAAACTCTTTTTGGAGGCCCAACACTCTATTCACTGATTGAAGCAGGTCTAAAAAGAGACATTCCAGTACATTACCTGTTTGAAGAAAACCAGTTTCAATGGGGTTACGGAAGAAAACAGGTCAGGGGAAGATCTACAACTTTTCACGTTGATGGAATAAAAGATACTGAATTTACAATGTATAAAGACATGGTAGCGGATTTTCTGATGCTTTGCGGTTTTCCAACTCCTGTTGGAACCAACACATATTCAGAAGAAGAAGCATTAGCTGAAGCAAAAAAACTTGGTTTTCCAGTTGTAGTAAAGCCGGTTGCCGGACATAAGGGACAAGGCGTAACAACTGGAATAGAATCAGAAATTGAAGTTAGAAAAGCATTCAACAATATCCTGGAATATTCTAAAAAAGAGGGGATAAAATTTGAAGGAGCACTTGTTCAACAGCAAATATACGGAACAGATCACAGACTGTTATCTGTAAAAGGAAAATTCGTTGCAGCTCTTGAAAGAGTTCCTGCCTATGCTGATGGTAACGGCAAAGACACTATTGAAAAACTGATTGAAATTGATAATGCAACTGAGATCAGACTTGATAATGCAAGATCTCCACTTTGCAAGATTAAAATTGATGAAGATCTTATAGACTATCTGAAACTACAGAATCTTTCACTGGATTATATACCAAAAGAAGGGGAAAGAATAACTCTCCGCCGAGTCGCAAACATCTCTCAAGGCGGTGTATCTATAAATGTAACAGATAAAATTCATCCAAAAAATATTGAAATGGTCGAGAATATCTCAAAGTTTCTCTCTATGACATGCCTTGGAATTGATGTCCTTGCAGCAGATATTTCAAAACCATGGAATGAAGGAAATTTCGGAATCATAGAAATCAATGCAGGTCCAGGAGTTTTCATGCATTTAGCACCAGCAATTGGTAGTTCAATCGATGTTCCAGGTGAAATCATGAATTCACATTTTCCAACAAGTGCTCTTTCAAGAATACCAATTATTAGCGGTAATAACATCTCAGATAAATTCTGTGAAAAACTAAACGGTCATCTAAAAAATATTGACCCGAAAATGGAACTAGGTAGTCTGACTGAAACAGGAGTTCATTTCAATGGGAACTATTTCCATAAAAATGAAAGTCATAAACAGAATGTAAAAATCATTCTCCGTTATCCAAGACTTGATCTGGCTGTGTTTAACCATACTGAAGATGATATTTTTGATCATGGTACTTTTCACATAGGTTCTGATATCACTATCCTTGAAAATCCACATTATGCACATGATGCATTGAAACGGGATCTTTTCTCAGATGGCTTCCTGGTTGAAGTCAGGGAAAGAATGGTAACAGTAACACAGGGTGAAAAAGAGCTGAATTCATATGAATTCAAAAATCCAGACGAAAAAGATGATGCGGTTCTTAATGCGGTTAAACCACTTATAGAAACAATAATCAACAAATATAAATAAAAGGATCTAAAACCATGTTAATACTTTTTAAAAAATGTGATGTTTACACACCAGATTTTATTGGTACAAAAGATGTATTGATTGGTGGAGGAAAAATCCTTGCAATTAAGGATACTATTTCAAAGCCTCCGAAAGTTGATGTTCAAGTCATTTCTGCTGACGGACTTAAAATGATGCCTGGTTTAATTGATGCTCATGTTCATATAGCAGGGGCTGGCGGCGAAGGTGGTCCAAACAGCCGGACTCCTGAAATGAAACTTTCTCAGATGCTTGAAGGCGGGATTACAACAGTAATCGGATGCCTCGGGACTGATGGATTTACCCGAACTATTGAAAGTGTGTTAATGAAAGCAAAAGCATTGCGGGCTGAAGGTGTTTCCTGCTGGATATATACAGGTGCATACCAGGTTCCAACACCAACAATCCTTGGTGATGTTGGTCGTGATATTGCAATCATCGATGAAATAATCGGTGTTGGTGAAGTTGCTATCTCTGATCACCGTTCTTCAGGCCCTACGGTTGATGAATTGATTAAACTTGCTGGGCATGCAAGAGTGGGTGGAATGCTTGGCGGAAAAGCCGGAATCATCAATTTACATATGGGAGACGCTAAAAAACCATTCAAGATAATTGAAGATGTTGTTAAAAACAGCGAACTGAATTATACTCAATTCCTTCCAACTCATATTAACAGAAACAGTTATATATTCGAAGACGCTAAAAAATACGGCAAAAAAGGTTATGTGGACATTACAGCAAGTTCATATCCATATTATCCAGAATATGAAACTAAACCTTCAAAAGCAATAGTTGAACTCATAAAAGCTGGCGTTCCGTTGGAACATATTACAATGACTTCAGACGGCTGCGGTTCTCTGCCGGATTTTGATGAAAAAGGTAATCTCATTAAAATGGATACTGGCCAGCCAAAATCTATTTTGACTGAGCTTTTTGATACTGTAAATCAGGAAAAACTTCCTCTCGAAAAAGCTCTTAAAGTTGTAACATCAAATCCAGCTGATATCCTGAAACTTCCTGGAAAAGGCAGAATAATAGAAGGATACGACGCTGATGTTTTGCTTGTTGATTCTGAAAACAGGCCATATCACTTACTTGCAAACGGGAATTTAATGATAAAAGATGCTAAAATACTCAAAAAAGGACTTTTTGAATAGGATCGAAGAATACGAGATTCTACCTGGACCGCTGAAATTAATTGATATCAACGTCATGTATGGTGCAAATTATTTCAGTGGCGGCAGGGTTATTGTGCTTCAAATAGACCTGGGCGTTTACGATGAAGTATTCACTGATGCAATACCTGATTTCTATTCAAAATTAAAGACAGTAATTCCATCACTTCATGAACATCACTGTTCTATTGGAAAACCCGGTGGGTTTCTGCAAAGGATTCTGAACGGAACTCTTCTTGGCCATGTAACAGAACATGTGTCAATTGAGTTACAGACCCTTGCTGGAATGGATGTTGCGTATGGAAAGACACGCATGACATCTACCCAGGGTATATACAATGTGGTCTTTCGTTTTTTTGATGTTATCGCAGGAATCTATGCCGGAAAAGCAGCTTTAAATCTTGTGAATTCACTTCTATCAAATAAAGAATTTGATGTATCAGAAGTCATAAAAAATTTGGAAATGATCAAAGAATACAGGATGTATGGACCAAGTACACAGGCAATTGTTGATGAGGCCAAAAAAAGAAATATTCCAGGATTCAGACTTGACTCCTACAATCTTGTTCAACTTGGGACTGGTAAATATCAAAAAAGTATCCGAGCCACGATTACATCGGACACAAATTTTATTGCTGTTGAAACAGCAGATAATAAATACCTTACTGCTCTTATGCTTAAAGATGCGGGAATCCCGGTACCAGAAACAGTAAAAACTGACACTCTTAGAGATGCTCAGGAATTTTTTAAAAGTTGTAAGGAACGAGGCGAAAAACTTGTTGTAAAACCTTGTGATGGTTATCGGGGAAAAAATATATCCATCAATATCAAAGATGAAGCTGCCTTTGAAAAGGCTTTTATATGGGCACAGGAGCTTAATGAAACAGTACTTATTCAACCTTTCATTCCAGGAAAGACTTTCAGATTACTGATTATTGACTATAAATTTGTTGCTGCAATTAAACTTATTCCTCCTTTTATCACTGGAGATGGTGTTAAAACTGTTAAAGAACTTATATTGGATAGTAAGATTCACTCAAACGAAGCCGAGCTCCTGGCTGACAGAAACATTCTGACCCTGTTGAATCAAAATCTTGTATCTCTTGAAAGTATTTTGAAGAAAGATCAGTCTGTTCAAATATATTTGTCCAGAAACCACAGATCTCTTGGCCAAACCATTGACGTTACAAATTCTGTTAACCCGATGACTGTTTTTCTTGCAGAACGAGCCGCCAAGGTAATCGGACTTAACATTGCCGGAGTAGATATAATAACTGAAGATATAGAAGTATCACTTTTAGACAGTGCTGGGGTTGTTGTTGAAGTAAATGCAGCTCCTGATTTTAACAGACATATAAATCCAACATTCGGAAACTCTATAAATGTTGCGAAAAATATGATCGATATGCTTTTTCAAGATAAAAATAAAACTGCAGTTCCTATTTATTCAATTACTGGTTCGAGCGGAAAAACAATTGCTGTAAAATTGATTTCGCACTGCTTGAAAATGTCTGGTTATACTCCTGGAGTCACATCTTCTGATGGACTAACCATCAATAACAATATAATAATGAAGGGTGACATGACTTTGCCAGAACAGGTTAAACTTGTTTTGAAAGATCCCACGATAGATTGTGCAGTTCTGGAAACACCAGTCGAAGGTATATTAAGTCGAGGACTTGGCTATGATTTTGCCCAAACTGGCATAGTCCTTAATCTACATGATAAATACCTTGATTCGGGTGAAAAAATGTACTTTGAAGATATTGCTTATGCAAAATCCGTAGTTACTGAACAGGTTTATGATGAAGGGACTGTGATATTAAATGCAGATGATGAATTTGTAATTGAAATGGAAGAACGCATATATAGCAAATTAATCCCTTTTTCAAAGAATTGTAATAATAATTTCATTGCAAAACATGCTGCAAATGGCGGAACTGCCGTTACTCTTTGTAAAGAACACATCATTATTCTTAAAGGAATCAATAGAATCGAACTAATGCACATAAATAATATTCCTCTGACGTTCAATGGGAAATCAGATATCAATCATGATTCAATCCTTGCAACAGTTGCTGCTCTTCACTCCAATGGTATTGATATAGAACAGATTAAAGAAGGATTAAAAAGTTTCATCCCCTCCTATGAAATGCTTACAGGACGAATAAATGTTTTCAAGAAAAAATGTACTACTGTAATTCTTGATAAAGCAAAAAACATTCACCACTTTAAATGTCTTGAAAAGCTCATTGCTGGATTCACTGGAAATGTATGGGGAATAATAACAGTACCTGAGAATCGTGCTGAAGAGGAAATTCTTGAACTAGGTATATTATCTGCTAAAATCTTCTCACATATCTACCTTGATGAAAAAGGAAATTCAACAGATTCGAATAAAATGTTCAATGATATTTTTATTGAAGGTTATCATTCATGTGAAATTTCTGAAATAAATAAAATAACTGTTTGCAGCATCGAAAAGGCTATAAAAAATTCACTTGCACATTCCAACGATCAAGAGTTTACTGTCGTTGTAATCACAGGAAAGACATCTCAGGCATATAAAATAATAAGCAAACAACTGGAAATTTTTGGAGAAAAAACGCCAAATTAATTGTTTCCCGTTATTATTTAAATCTATTATATCTATAATACTCTGCTTTCTCTTTTACATTTTTAAGAGATGAAAAATATGGACCATCCACATCTACAACATCATCAATAATATTTTTAAATGGTTTCATCATAAGAATCTCATTTTTATGAGCTATTCCCTGAATTCTGGCAGTATTGTTCATAACACTTCCAAAACCAGTATAATCATTATTTGGACCAATTACTCCAATGTTGAGCAATCCATAGTTTATCCCTGTTGAAACACCAAACAAATCACTATTACCGCTTTCTTTAATTAATTTGAAGCAATTTTCAGGGCGATTGACCAATGAATTTGTAAATTCACGTATTTCTTCTGCGCATTTTAAAGCTTTCATACAGTTATCATGTTTAATACCATCAAAAAATGGAGGCCCAAAAAATACGATCACACAATCTCCAACAAATTTATCACAGCATCCCCCATTTTCCCATATGATTTTCAATACTCCACTGGCCCATATATCAAACATATTGGTAATTAACTTAGGAGTTTTCAGTACCTGTTCGCTGAAAAATGTAAAAGATGAAATGTCAGCATAGACGATTGCAACTTCTTCTAATTTCGGAGATAAATACTTCTCGCTATAATCATCGCTTTCTAGAAGTTTCAATCTCTGTGTGACTGAAAAAAACTGTGATAGATTTCGCCATTCTTTATTAAAATCAATGACTCTCTGTTGTATAAACGATACAAAGACTTCAAGAAGTTCTTTTTCAAACTGATCAAAAATTGAAGTATCTGACGATATAATCAGCATCCCAAGTTTCTTTATCTTCTTCACACCTGAAATCAGATACTCTTCTTTGTAAGTATCTATTTTAAACTGTTTAAACAATTCCGAATCCTCATCATTCAGTATTTTTATTCCATTTTCGATGATATAATTATGAGTCTTTTTATCAAAAAAATGAAACGGATCAAAAAAACCTTTTTCTTCTGAATATATAAAGTATTTCAATGTTTTTAATTCTAAATCATATTCATCATGGTAGAGGAGAATAAGTGTGGAAAAATCAATATTTTCTTTAAGAATTTTTATAGATTCCACTAGTCCGTCTGAAAAAATCCTGTTTTCCAGGGCTTCACCGATCTGCATTTTGACAATATGCTTTTTCCGAGAGTTATTTTCACTTAAAATATAATTATCCAGCTGCTCACAAAAATTTGATAATAAAAAACGATCTCTGGAATTTTCAAACTCAGTAACATCCTCAGGTATGATTATTCCAGCTGCCCCGATAGCCACACCATCAACATCCAAAGGATGGATATAGTAATTATTGCTCCAGAATGTTTTACAATTTTTATTTTCACTATACTGTTTCAAAATTTCAATTTCTTCAGCTTTAGAGATTATTTTACCGCCACCTACCCTTTGATATAGCTTGAAATCAAGGTTGTCATCTCTATAAATAAGGATTGCCTGGTCACCCCTTACACATTCAAGAAGATAATCAAGAATCTCCGGGATCGGCTCTTCAATTGGGTGATAATATTTTTGAGCTTTCTCCAGCCGATCATCTATTTTCCTGATCATTATTGCAGTTGAATAAAAAATTTCCAGACTTGTTTTTCGATCAAATTTTTTCATAAAATCAAACATAGAATGCTCCCGATAATACTATTATCATTATATCGATGTCCGTTGAATATTTCAAGAATTAGAAAAAGAAAGAATAAATCATACAAAGGCGCAAAAAAGAATTAACCACGAAGAGCACGAAGGAAAAATTAAATAAAAACAATATTCACATACCAAAAAGGGCGGATTTGGAATCCGCCCCTACAATATTTGTATTTAAAATATACTATTTTACTTCCAACCAGATGCTTTCAGAATGACTGCTGAATTCAGGAGCATACATACACTGGATATTGGCAAATCCAGTCTGATATCTACCCTTAAGCTGCACCCTTAATTCATATTCAAAAACGTAAGTCCCTTTTGGAAGATAGTCAATGAAGAAATGTGACGCTGTATCTTTTGTTGCTTCATAATACATCAATCCATCCTGAAACTTGTAATTGGATAAAACGTTAACAGGTTCTAGTCCGCTTCCACGGTGGTCCTTCATGTGAACAAATTCCATATCTCTATCTACTCTTAATGTAATCCTGACAGTCACCAGATCACCGACCTCCAAAGCTCCTTTAACAGGATGAATTTCAGGTCCTTTTTTAGAGTTTTTCTTTACAAAAAGCTTCTTTTCAAGAGAAAGATTCGTCTTATGTGATGTTACTTTACTCATATCTTCAAAATACTGAAAGAATACGCCACCCCATGCTATTCCTTTATCCTCTTTGATAACAGTAATATCAGCAAAAGTTGATTCGACCTGACTTCCATCATATATTTTTTCATAAAATCCCGTTCCTGGTTCAACTGAAGTTGGTTTCACAACCATATCTGTAAGTTTGACCTGAACAATTTTATCTGAAGCCAAAAGATCATTTCCCCTCTGTAAAAGTGCATAGATTGCATCAGCAGTAGACTTAGTAGTTTTCCAGCATTGAGTCTGCTTCTGTTTAAGCAACCATACCTGGCAATCATCAACCGCCTGTTCATCTTTCATCACTTCATCAAAAGCTTCAATCATTATAGCCTGAGTTTCAATTGGAGCACGATACCACCACCATGAATGTTCTGTTTCGCGCCAGAACATTCCCATTTCTGGATTCGAGACACTGCGTTCTTTTATGGATTTCATAACCTTTTTAGGAGTTTTCTTTTTTCCGAATCTATTCATTGCAAGAGCCAGATGTCCCTGATTCATTCTTCCCAGGCTCAACCAGAATTTTTCTCCCTGACCAAGAAAATAATCAATCGCTTCCTTATGCTTCCGCAGAATTGGTTTTTCCTTCAGATAAAAGCTTCTACCATAAAGATATAAGGCTATTGTTGATGACAAATGATTTCTCTCTCTATGTTTAATCCTGTCATAGATCTTTTTAATCCAGTTATCCAGATAGTTTATCGCCCTGAATGCCAGTTTCATGTCAACTTTTACTCCAAGGTGACGAAGCTTTCCAAATCCCGTTACAACGTAAAGAGTTATAAATTCACTTGGGCGACCTCCTGGAAACCATGGCCATGCTCCAGCGGATAGCTGCATTTTTTCTAACTTATCAAAAGCACTTGTAAGATTTGAGGTCAATGTGTTCTTTTCAAAAAGAATACCGACATTCTTTTTGGCCTGAGTCTCATTTTTAGCCTGAACAACCCATGGAGTTTCTTCCAGAAGAACAGATTTTAAATCCTGATTTTTTTCGAGATTTGATTTAAGAGCATCTGTTCCTCTCCAGCTATCAAAGATCTTTCTAATTTTTGGATTTGAGTTTGCAATAAAATCTGCAAGGCTATTTGCATATAATCTGTTAAACACCTGTTCAGAACACTCATGTGGAAATTCCATAAGATATGGTAACGCCTGAACTGCATACCATGCAGGATTAGAAGCCATCTGGACAGTAAATCTAAATGGTTCCAACGTTGAAGATTTAAGATTTTCCTTAAGTTTTTTAAATTCAAATTTCCTTTTTTCAGGTCCTCTTACCCATAGTGGAAATGATTCCGTTACAAATACCCGGCTTGTAAGAACCGGAAGAGTTCCTTCCTCTCCATCAGAATGATCTTTTGAAGCAGCAACAACCTTATATATAAGTGGTTTCATACCTACAGGGACTTTCACTTTCCATGAAAAACCTTTGGATTCACCTGCAGGAATCGAAAAACTAAAAGTGCTCTTCTTTATACCGAGCTTTTTGTTCATAGCTTTTTCATTTATCAAATCCCTGAATTTAAGCTGTACTTTTCCTTTCTGAACCTTGTCAGAAACATTCACAACTTTTGCTGTAAATTCAAGTTCATCCCCTTCTCTCATAAATCTTGGCGGATTAGGTTGAACCATAAGATCTTTTTTTGTAACTGTGTATTCGGTAAAAACACCATTTTCACATTTTTTCCCATGTGCAAAACTAAGCAGTTTCCATTTTGTAAGTGCCTCTGGAATAGTAAACTCAATCTTTACGCTACCATCATCATCCATTAAAAGATGTGGATAGAAAAAAGCACTCTCTTGAAGATTTTTCCGAGCTGATACTTTTGAGAGATCAACTTCATCTTTACTTTTATTATCTACGACTCCTCCATTTGATTTGGCTAATTTTTTACCAGGAGCTCGCCTCTTCATTTTTTTTCTTTCTCCATTTTTAGGAGCAAAACTATTTGATTTATTCGGACTTGGAGCAGCCAAATCCATTTCACATTCTTCCAAAACGCTTCCACGTGCTGAAGATTTACACATAAGCATTTTTCTTCCACCAAATCTTCCACCACCAGGATATCCATATGAAGACAGCTGGTAAATAATTGATCCAGGAAATGACGGATAACTTCGACGAGGAAGACTTATATAACTATTCCAATTGTTTTTCCATGAAGAAAAACTAATTGATCTGTTAAGAAATGTGCTACTGATATCAGGATGGTTCCTGTAAAAAATATTCATCTTTCCCCATGAATGAGGATAAAATGCATCAAGTGAAGAATCATAAAGGGATGCAACCATTTCTGCTGCTTTTATTGCAGCATCCTTCCCTTGAATTTTTAAAGTCCACTTTTCTTTCTGACCTGGTTTGAGACTGGAATGAAATGTTTCAGTAGATATAATCAAATCTTTATTCGACCATGGTACAGAAATATTGTGTGATTTAATATAGGCTCTGTTTTCTCTGATATATGTTACATGTACAGAAAATCCACCCCTGAATTTTTCTTTAACTCCAAAGACCAACCTTTGTTGTGTCTCTCCTTTATTTGTCCAGAATTTCTTTATAACTTTTTTCCTGTGTTCAATCTCAATAAAAGCCTGTCCTTTATTATATCCCGTCCCCCAGATCATATACAGTTCCTCACCCGGTTTCAATGTAGGTTTACGAACTTTTGTCAAAAACGGGATTTTCAAAGAAAATTTACTATCATCCCATGAAGGAAGTACCATAAGTGGAACAAATGATTTGATTTGTTTACCAAAAGAATCACGGCAATCACATTCGATCTTGTAAAAACCACTTTCAAGATTTAATTCAATAGAAGCCGGATTGATCTTTTTAGTAGAAAAACCAATTTCAAACACCTTTTCATCAACAGGCCATTTTTCCCATTTTTCTGCAAAACTATCTTTTACTGCAAGATCTGATCGCGACCAGAATTCTTTTCTATGTGTTTTTTTAGGTTGTTTAAGACTAAATACCCTTATCTTACCTTTTGTTGGAGTGTTAATACCATTTAAAGTCTTAGTTGCTACATCAAGTTTAATCGGTTTTCCCTGTTCAGCAATCCCAGGAACAGATAAATCAGCAGTAAGTGCAAAATAACCAAGTCTAACGTATTCGCTTGAACTTCTAGTTTCGCCCGTGGAATCGATTACATCTGCATATACGGTGAATGTAAAAGTTGGATTTTCACTTGGTAGATATTTTTTATCAGGAACAGCTTTAAATTTAACTTTAAAATTCCCCTTTGTATCTGTTTTTACAGTACCATGTATAATTTCTCTTGCAGGGCTTATCGATCCTCCATAATACCAGTACCACCAACGTGGAAGCTTGGCTTCACGAACGACTCTGTACTTGACTTTAGCACTGTCAATCGGGGCACCTGTATAGGCTGCAGCATTCCCGGATACTGTAATGTAATCATTTAAACGACCTGCTTTCTCAGGTTTTTTCATTTCAACTTTGAATTTTGGACGTTTATACTCTTCGACACGGATAACAGAACTTGAACTTGGACTTGAAGTATTAATAGTCATCCTGCCAGTAAGGCCTTTTGAAGGAGCTGTAAAATGACCTGAAAAACTACCATAATCATTAGTAACAACTTTAATATCAGCAATTTCCTGATTGTTTGCATCTCTGAAAAAAACATGCATTGACTTATCTGGAATTACTTTATATTTATTATCATTAGTATTTACCTTTACACAAATCCCCTTAAAATAAACTGTTTGCCCTGGACGATAAAGAGATCTGTCTGTAAATAAAAAACATCTATTATTAGTATATGTTTTTGATTTACTTCTGAAATAAGTCGAATTAGAATTCAAAACACGATTATTACCTTTTACTACGTAGAGATAATTATCATAATAATTTCCCCTTGCACTGTAAGGTACTGAAAAATATCCATTTTTATCAGTTTTATAAGTGTTTTTGAATGTATAAAACTTATCTTTTCTGACCATGTGTTTAACAGAAGCAGACTTGACCGGTTTTCCAGACATAGCATACAGTACAAATCCATCAGTTTTTCCAGATCTGTTTCTTGTTACAAGGGTAACATCGCTGACCCAGAATTGAGAATATTGAACCATTTTGGATGATGAAAAAGTCTCCTTCCAACTTGCAAAGACCCTGTAATAACCCTGTTTTAATGAAGGTATATCCAATTCAGCAGATTTGACTTTATAATCTGTTGTTTCATCAAGATCAACACTCCAATGTAGAAATGGTTCCTTATAGAGTATTTTCTTAATTTCATCACGATCGAGATAATCAGGACTACTATATTTTTTCTTCATAAACCGCAATCCATCATCTTTATAAATCCTGAAATACAGTTTATTAAAGTTTTTATAGCTTATTTTTATTTTAGATTTGCCTACAGGAACAACTTTTTCAGCATTTATTGAAAGGTTCTTGATTTTAATCTGATTCATGAGATACCTGCAGCTCAATCCACCATGACTTTTAGGAAATATTTTATACCCTTTTTCAGCTATATTATATGCTTTAACCAGTTCAGCTTCCTGCTTCCAGGCTGTGGCCAGATTATATCTGGCTAGACTGGAGATAGGTTCATCTGGATTTTCTTCTATAATCTCAACAAGCCGATTGCGATATCTGGTATCTTTATTTTCACCAAAAGAAAAGTTTTTTACAAATTTTAATCTATTAAGATCAGAATCAATCAGGGCTTTTTTATTTCCTGTCTTAGTCTGAAATTTGATCTCCTTCTGATAAAGTTTCATAGCCTTTAACTTTGGAGAATCTTCATCTGTAGTTTCTGGCGTATAATCAAGAAATTCATCATATCTGGCAAATGCATCAGATTCAGCATTAAGCTCAAATGAATCTTCTGGATTTGCAGTTGTCTGTTCAGCACAAGTATAAAATTTAAGTGCCTCAAAAACTATAAAATCATAGAGTGTTGGCCTCAATTCCGGTACGCTTCCCATACTTAGGAATTTTTTAAAAGAACTTAACTTTACGTTTTGAAGAACAGTTTCCTCTTTTAAAACCTCGGTATATAAAGCATCTATTTTATCAAAAATCTTAGGTAGATCCCAGGTTTTAATATCCTTATCATCCATTCCGACAGTACGTTTACGGTTCATGAAACGCCATTTGTTCCTTGAATAATAATGCCAATACCACTGTGCAAGGATCGTTTTTAAAAGTGCTTTGGTTTCCGGGGCAGCTTTTTTCATCATATCCTGAAGTCGGGATATCTTTTCTTCAGGTTTATTACCTTGAATTGTTGCTTCCAGAGTAATTTTTTTCGAAAGTGCTTTCATCCAGCTGGAATAATCTTTTTGTTCTTCACAGAATTCCAGGATCTTGTCCATGACCTTGATCTGTGTTTTCGGAAGTCCATCTTTTTGGGCTTTATTTGCTTCATTCCATAAAGAAGCTAAATCAGCAAAACAAAAATTAGATACAAACGCAAACACCATAATGAAAATAACGATTTTGAAATTATTCACACAATCCTCCATAGTTTTACCTGAGTTGAGCGATTGTTTGAAAACATCTGCACTAATCTCTTTGACACTAAGACTTTTTTAAAAGCCTCGACGTACCTAATGGGTATGCCTACGTTTTTCAAAAAGCTTATTGTCTAAAGATCTCAGTACATCTGAATTCCAAACAATCGCTCAGCTCAGGTATCAATTTTATAAATTATATCATATCTTTTTACTCTGTGGTGTAACAAGTGTGTAAAAGAAAAAAGATCTCGCGCAGAGAACATAGAGAACACAGAGGTAGGAAAAAAATGGGCCATATGAGGGGACATATGATAGTTAATATAAAAGGGGTAAGATGGACTTTAATTTTCTTTGAAGTTCAAAAAAATTCACAGTACCCTGACCCCAGCGCCAGTTAACTTTAATCTATCAAAATTAGTGAAATGGTACGAAACGCGCAGAGGCGCAAAGGCACGAAGAAAATGCAAATATCAATGTACCCTGATGCGTTATGATTCCTTCATAGTTAAATTTTTCTTTTAGCCTCTTCCAAATCCAGAGCTTTCATGAGATGAGATTTGGATTTTTTCATATCTGGTCAAAGCGAGGAATACTCTTCTGTATTTTGAGCTTTGGACTGATATTAAAAAATTCAAAGATCGCTCATGAAAGCTCTGGATTAGGTTCTGGCGAGTAATTCAGCATACTTCCAGCTATATTCAAGACCGTCTTTGGCAATCCCGTATTGTGTTTCACAGGTAATATTAAAAAATTTATTTTCTTTCCATATATCACAAATTTTCTTGGAACAGACAAGCTTATCTGCATTTCTTGAAACCGCCTGAAGGCGTGAGGCATAACCTATATCAAATCCTGTCGCATTATCTCGTCCGGTCATATCCTTGAAAAGATGAATCTCACCAATATGTGCTACGAAATATCCCTTAATAGAATTTTCTTTCATAATAAGCATTATACAATGAACAATATCCAGTACAACTTCAAGGTCAGGATCACATAACATGTAATATCCATCACCTGTTGGAAGAAACATATCAACTATTGGAACTTCCCTGTTAACGGCAAGACGACGATCTCTTTCGTTCATTAGATCTTCATGTATAATATTCAGCACTTCAATCTGCTTTTTATTAATAAGATCAGTATCAGGAATACTACTTTTTAAACCCTGATAGAGAAAATCTTTTATATCAAATAGTATTATGCCTTTTTCCATAGGTTGATTATACCAGATTAATTACATAAAGGGATAAAGAATAAAAATAATACACTCGCGCAGAGAACGCTGTGAACGCGGCGAAAAAGAAAAGAAGATTCTCACACAAAATCACTAAGGCACAGAGGAATAAATCTAACTTTGGTTTCTAGGGCCAGGTAGTCCAGTGCACATCGCTTCTTGCTCGATCTTTTGTTGGAACATATTTAGAAAAGCCATGTCTTGCAAGTGTTGTTATAAAAAAGCCTACTTTTTCACCACTTTTTGGTACCCATGATTTTAAAGGCTCCGTTTTTATATGCGGTCCGATTTGTTCGGCAACTGTTGGTCCGCCTGTCTTAGCTCCTAAAGCCTTTACCGTTTGACCTGGCCGGAGCCATTCATAGGATTTTGTATACCATTTTCCTTTAATATTTGCTATTACCCATGGATTTCCTTCTACTCCATCGTGAACAGGAAATTTTCCAGCCATTGTATGTTCTATTGTAATAGAAGTATCGGTTATTTTTACTTTTGTTATCTTTGACGTTTCCGGATAATCTTTTACTTCGGCTCCATCAAGAAATGTAACTCTAGATAGGTCCTTCGGTGTTTCCGGTTGATTTCCACCACTTACTTGTTCAGTTACAGTACAGGAAACACCTCCAGTTGCAACGATGATGTCATATTTTGATCCATCAGAAAAAGAAGCTACTATGGTTTTATTTTCTGCATATGTTAGATTTAATTCTTCAGTTCCTTTTACCACTTTTAAACTTAATGCACCAGCAGTATCTGTACATTTTTGAACCAATATTCCATTCTGGTTATAAATCTCTGTACAGCTTGCTGCGATTTGTTCAGTTACGGTACAGGAAGCCCCTCCAGTAGCAACAACGATGTCATATTTTGTTCCATCGGTAAATGATGCAACAATTGTTTTATTTTCTGCATATGTTAGATTTACTACTTCAGTACCTTTCACAACTTTCAAACTTAAAGCACCTGCTGTATCTGTGCATTTTTGAACCAATATTCCATTTTGATTATAAATTTCTGTACAGATTGCTCCAGTTGTGCCACCTCCGGAATTACTTCCTGATGTACTAGAAACAATAGCACGCATCCATAATATTTTCTTCTGAAGAACAGGAAGCGGCCGATTGGCATGTACACCAGCAAATTCTTCATAAGTAACTTTAAACCCTTTACTAGACAGAAGATTTTTAGTCTGTTTAGCTTTAGATACATTATCTTGTGTTGCAATTGCAAGATGGACAGGCTTAGGAGGACCAAATGCATTAGCCTGAGGCATAAATGCTCCCGTAGTGCTGAAGCCATCATATTTATCACTTTTTGGAATTCCATAATAAAAAGACATAAATCCACCTGAAGAATGGCCATCAAGGAAGACCCATCCAACATTAAAATCCTTTTTCAATTGACTGTAAAGGCCTTCTACAAAAGTAATATCTGCAGCATTAGATGTTTGATAACTCCAACCAGAAGATGGATTTGCTGAAATAGGTGCAACAATTATAAAATCTTTTTTGTCATTCTGTGCATTTACTATTCCCAATGTATTTAAATCCTTTCCGTGCAACTGATATTTTAAAGCAACATCGGTTGGATAAGTTGTTACTCCGTGCAGAGTAATAATTAAAGGATATTGTTTAGTTTTATCATAACCGGCAGGAACATATATTCGACATTGACGACCACTAATGGATTTCTGAGTTTCACCAGGAGCCTGATCTGGATAGATAGCTCCACCTGTGTTACCTCCACCTGTGTTGCCTCCACCTGTGTTACCTCCACCTGTGTTACCTCCACCTGTGTTGCCTCCCCCTGTGTTGCCTCCGCCTGTGTTGCCTCCGCCTGTGTTACCTCCAGTAGTAGGCAAATACACTTCTTTCATGCACCTGATATCTGCCCAGTCGAATTTTCCATCTCCATTGATATCATAAGTGCTATTACAACCCCTGGTTCCAAGATAACTTGAAAGCAGAAGGTAATCGGTTTTATCAACCTGTCCATTATTATCTATGTCACCTACTATATTCCCTCCCCTGTAAACAATTTTACCAGGATTAGAAACACTACTACTAGTCCTAAAACTGATTAAAGCTGGCTGGGTCTGGGGTTGATTTACCAGATTGGAAAAATTTATATTTCTTAGATTTGCAGAAAAAGTGCCAGTCTGTTGATTAGATTGAGTTACTTTTACGATTTTATTTTTTGGAGTATTTACAGATATGCCCAACTTTGGAGTATTTTGTATTTGAGTCTGTCCCAACTGCTCATTTAACTGTCGTGTAAGTGAATCATTAGAAATCCATAAACTCCACTCTTTTGCATCTTTGATTTTGAAAAAAGCACAATCTTTTTTAAATTTCACTTCATAGGTCAGAGCATTAAATTTATAATCATATATATGGTTTTTCTTGTATAAAAAAATTTTCCTGTATGCTGTTCCTTTCCCTGCTTCAATAATACCAGGACCTATCCATTTTACACTGAAAGGAACAGTATCAACAATTTTTAAACTATAAACAGGTATAAGAAACACTGCGACCAAGAAAAACATCAACAAAGCACGTTTTTTCACTAAATTCTCCAATCTATAAAAACTTTAATAATCTATTGTCTCGATTTTCCGGCTATAAACGCCCAACAGGCATACATCTGGTCCGGAGAACCATGAGTTCCAGAACCAGTACCGCTATATGGAGCATCTGCGGGAAGACGATAACCAGCAGTGCGCATTCCATCAACAATGGCTTGTGCATTCGCATAATCTCCACCAGGACCTGCATTTCCGTGAGGCGCAAAACCAAGTTCAGTTGCAGTTTGGGAAGGAGTCAAAGAAGTATTGACATCATTTGCCCAGTAAACAGCAAACCATCCCTGTCTCAATTGAAATCCAAGCTTCAACCCTTCACTGGTTCCTGCAGATTCACTTATCAAATATGTTTTATCATTGTCTATATTGTAGCAATTCCTGACATCGTCAATTGCTGAAGCACCATTTTGAGCAGTTGCTGTTCTTCCATCGAGAACGACAAATATTTCAGCCGCCAATCCCATTGCCCGTCCAGCACCTTTAAGATTTGCCATCATCTGTTGATCACCCTCAACACCACTGTAAACAACCAATAATGAATTAGGAGTTGAGGCAGAATATGAAGCAGGAACATCAATTAAATAACCTGTCCCAGGTGTTCCAGAACTCCCTTGAGAAGCTCCTCCAAGCGGCGGAACGCCAGCCGGAACAGTTCCACCTGTTGTTGGTGGAGTAGTCTGTGCGGTCACTGTGCAGGATGTCCCACCTGTTGCCACAACTATATCGTATTTTGTTCCATCAGTAAAAGAGGCAACAATTGTAGTGTTTTCAGCATATGTTAGATTTACTACTTCAGTTCCTTTTATCACTTTCAAACTTAATGCACCTACAGTATCAGTACATTTTTGAACTATTATTCCATTTTGATTATAAATTTCTAAACATGTTGCTCCAGTTGTACCACCAGTGTTCATAGCCGCAGTGCTTGAAACAATCCCACGCATCCAAACTATTTTCTTCTGAAGTTCTGGAAGAGGACGATTCGCATGGACACCGGTAAATTGTACCAGAGTAGTGGTAAAACCTTTTGCATCCAGCATTGTTTTTGTTGATTGCGCACCAGATACATTGTCTTGTGATGCAATCGCAAGATGAACCGGTTTAGGTGGACCATAGGTATTCCATTGTGACATAAATGCTCCAGTTGTACTAAATCCAGCATATTTATCACTTCGTGGAAGACCATAGTAAAATGACATAAACCCACCAGCAGAATGTCCCTCTAGAAATACCCAGCCTACATTAAAATCCTGGATCAATTGACTGTAAAGCCCATCTACAAAAGTAATATCTGCAGTAGTTTGGCTTTGGTAATCCCATCCCGCAGGAGCATTGGCTGCTATAGGTGCAACAATTACAAAATCATTTTTATCATTCTGGGCATTCACTATACCCAAAGTAGTCATATCAGCACCATGAAGCATATATTGTAATGTATTAGTTGTTCCAAGGTTTGAGGTTCCATGAAGAGCGATAATCAAAGGATATTGTTTTGTATTGTCATAGCCAGCCGGAATATAAACTCTACATGTACGTCCATTGATTGTTTTCTCAGTTTCACCAGGTGTTTGAACAGGATAAGTCCCAGTCGTTGGTGTTGGTGTTGGCGTTGGTGTTGGTGTTGG
>DAOVTB010000135.1 GCA_030633305.1 Candidatus Muiribacteriota bacterium | reverse complement strand
CTTGGTTATCCTGGTGGTCCAGTTATAGAAAAAATGTCTAAAAATGGTAAGTGTGTAATAGAATTTCCAGTAGGCCTTTCACGTAAAGGAAATACAGATTTTTCATTTTCTGGTTTGAAGACTTCGGTAATTAATTACTATAGAAAAAATAATCAAGTGAATAAGAATGACATTGCCTGTTCCTTTCAGAATGCAGTCCTTAGAGCTTTTGAGAAAAAAGTAAAGACTTGTTTTTTGAAATATGATGGAGTAAAATCATTTTTACTAGGTGGTGGGGTTGCTGCAAATCAGTTTATTTGTTCTGGAATGGAAGCTTTGTGTAAAAAATCAGGTATAAAATTTTTCTCTCCACCAGTTAAATATTGCACAGATAATGCTCTTATGATAGCTTATGGAGCATATTATAAAGTTAAAAAAAATATGTTTGATAATGTTTTAGAGCTTGAAATCAAACCAGATGAAAGAAAATTAATATGAATAAAATTGGGTATTATAGGGAAAATAAAGGTTTTTCGCTGATTGAATTGATGATTGTTGTTGCAATTCTTGGAATTCTCGTCGCAGTAGCACTCCCGCAGTTTGCTTCCATGACAAATGATGCAAAGATCAGCAAGGTAAAAGAGTATTTACGAACTCTTACTGATGCAGTTATTAGATATAGAAACAGTGAGAATGGGGAGCCTGAAACTCTAAAGAATCTTGTCCCCAGATATATGGCGTCTCTTCCATCTGATCCTTGGGGTAGCCAGTTTTACCTCGATGCAAAACATTTTGCTGTGTGCAGTCCTGGAGAAGATGGTTTAATGAGAACACTTGATGATTATAAAACAATTTATGATCTCGATTCCAATAGACTTGTGAAAGATGATTATAAGAAAAAACTTGAAAATATGAGTGGTAAGGATCTTTTCATTAATACTGAAAAAGAGATTGATAGCTACTTTGCAGATAATAAGGATAATTATATGGTGATGATATTCACAAATTCTTTTGACGGCCGTTCACCCAAATTTTTAGATGAAGTTATTGCGAGCGGGCATATAGGTACTCTTATCAATCCCGAATATTTCAAAGTATTTATAGCGGATTTCTCTAAAAATGTTTTTATGTTTTCTAAATATGGAATAAAGGACACGCCATCTGTATATGTTATTGACAGCAGATTCATGCCTAAAGGTAGTCCGATAAAAGACTACAAAAGCAAGGAAGACTTTACTGCCAAGTTCAATGAACTTGTATCATCGCTGGAATGAATGTAATATGAACGCAGTTTTAAAATTGACTTCTGAAGAAATCACTCGACTGGAAGATGTAGCGGCTTCTTATGATTCATTTCCGGAATATAAAGAAGGTTATATCCTGTTTTCCTTAAAGATTGAGAAGATAAACTTTACACTTTATAAAAGTGGAAAACTTGTAATTCAGGGAAAAGATGATGCCAAAACAATTTCACTTTTGACATCGATAAAAACTGCAATTTTTGCAGATGTTGACTTTGATGTTTCGATGACTGGAAGTGATGAAGCTGGGAAAGGTGATGTTTTCGGTCCACTTGTAATTGCTGCAGTTTATTGTGATAATAATATTCTTAAACAATTTAAAATGCTGGGAATCGGAGATTCTAAAAAGTTCTCAGATGAAAAAATTTCGTCTTTAAGTTTGGAAATAATAAAAATTGCACCTTATTCAATAATGTTGTTGGAACCATCTAAGTATAATGAATTGTATGACAAGATGCATAATCTGAATCGAATGCTTTCATGGGCTCACCACAAGGTAAATGAAAATCTTAAATCCCAGACCGATTTCAAATTGACAGTTATTGATGATTTTGGAATGAAGAAAAAGACTCAGAACTGGATTCGTGACAATCTGGAAGTAGAATTGCGTCTGGAGACAAAAAGTGAAGATAAATACCCAGCGGTTGCCGCTGCAAGTATTCTTGCCCGTGCCAGGATGGTTGAATGGTTTAAAGGTAAAGGACTTCCTAAAGGTGCTTCAAATGTTGATTTGATCAAACAAAAAATCATTGAAATTCTGGAAAAAGATGGTATTGTTGGGATTAAAGACTATGCTAAATATCATTTTTCAACTGTAAAGAAAATAGTCAACGAATATTGCTAATTTGAAATTATCCAAGTCTATCTTCAAGTTCACCTTTTGATATGTCAAGTCCGGATTTCTTTTCCAATTTTTTATTTTTGATATATTCGAGACCATTAATACTTGAATAAATTTTTAGATCATGCCTTGTTTCAATGTAAAATATGGCAATACTTCCGATTGTAAAAAATAGAAATGCAGGAACTATAAAATACGCTATATTCAATTTGAAAATAATGATTACTCCAATTGGAACAGCCATAAAGAGTTGTTGAATAAATATCATTAATACCAGTTTTTTTGCATTAAAAACCTTGCAGTTTTGAAGCTTTGCCATATTTTTTGACATGAAAAGTACTGCTAGTATAGTTAAACCACAAGCAGCAATCAGATATTTAATATCCAGGACTGAATTTTTTAAAAGGGATATTCCGCTAGCAATTCCAAAAATGATTGCGATAAAAATCCATTCTTTTAATGTGTTACTTGAACCAGGGGCATGTTCCTCAGGAGTTTTTTTTGTTTCAGGCTCATCTGATTCAGAATCTAGTAGTGATGACAAATTATTTATTATACGGGCAATTCCACCACCAGCAACAAAGAAGATAATAAAAGTGAATATTACGAATGCGCTTTTGCCTTTCCCACTATGGAATGAAATTCCGGTAGTAATTAAGCATGAAATTACACCGGAAAGAGCAGCATATGTTACTTCTTTTTTTGAAGCTGCTCTTCCTGCAATATATCCTGAAAGTGCAGGTATTATAAACAGGATAAATGTCCATATAAGTTTAGGCGACGTAATCGCATTTTCGATATATGGAATTATGAGAAAGTATAAAGGAAGCAGGAAAATTGATATCGTAAACAAAATCCATTTGATAACGGATTTCGATTCACTCTTTATATTTTTTAGTGGGGTTTTTATGGACAGGATTATCAAGAAGCACATTAAATTTGTCATAATTATGAGCAATGGAATTTCATATTCAATACCAAGTAACTCAATAAGCTTTTTTCTGGCTTCAGTAGAACCTTTATGTGCTGCAACTTTATACCATTGTTTTGCAATAGTATAATTCTTTTTTACGCCAGTGCCACTTTCATACATTCCGCCCAGATAACGCATTGCCCAGACGTTATCATGTGCCGTTGCTTTTTGTAACCATCTTAAGGCCTGCTCATAATTTTTTTCAATACCAAGTCCGTTGACATACATTATTGCCAGATTAACTTGAGCATTTGTATAGCCTAAATGTGCTGCTTTTGAATATTGCTGGAATGCCTTTTTATAATCCTGATCAATGCCGTAACCATGTTTGTACATGGTTCCCATATCGCAAATGGCTCTTAAATTGTTTTGGGAAATAGCTTTATTCAGCCATTTTAACGAAGTTTTGTAATCTTTTTTAACACCATGTCCATAAGTGTACAAATCAGCGATGTTTGCCTGAGCATAGGGATAACCTTTATCAGCAGGTTTTAAATACCATTCGTGTGCTTTTTTATAATCCTGCTTAACTCCGATTCCATTTTCGAATAATCGACCTATTCTATTCTGGGACCATGGATCATTAAAATCTGCTGCTTTTTTGTACCAAAGCATGGCCTGGGCAAGATTCTTTTTTAAGTAAAGTCCCATTCCTTTTTCATATAGAAGTCCGATTTTTCCCATTGCGTACAGGTCATTATTGTCTACGGCTTTATTATATAGGTCAATTGCTTTTTTTGGATCTTTTTTTGTGCCTTTGCCTTCAAGATACATGTTTGCAAGGCAGGTGCGCCACTGCTGGTTTTTATATTTTTTGTAATTGAGGTTGATTTTACTGAATGCTTCTTTAAAATAGAGAGCACTTTTTTTTCTATCAATTTTTACTTCAATACCTTTTGAATACATTTCTCCGAGTCCATACAGGGCTAGGGGATGCTGTTTGGCTTCGGCCAGCTGAAGCCATTTTAGCGCTTTTTTATAATTTACCGGTAATTTCCATTCTCCACGTAGATAAGCACAACCAAGTTGTGCTTGCGCATATGTATCACCTTTTTCAGCCTTTTTAATTATATTCTCTATTCTGTCAGCATGACATCCGATATGAAAAAATAATAATAAAATAATAAAAAATAAAAATTTTTTAAACATGTAATATACTCCAGACAATAATCAAAATAATTATATAATAATAAAGCATTTTATTCGAGTCGACAAGCTGAAAATGGATTATTCCATTAGAAAATGAAAAAAACCTTGTCATAACAGTGATATAGTGGTATCATACGTTGATATTTTTAAAAATATGTATAGAGGTATATGTAATGAAGAAAAAAATTCATCCTAAAAGATTTGAAACTAATGTAATGTGTGCTTGTGGAGAAAAATTTATCTCTACTGGTTCAGTTGAAGAGATTAAAGTGGAAATTTGTTCCAAATGCCATCCTTTTTTTACTGGAAAGCAGAAGTTTATCGATAGTGCTGGTAGAGTTGAAAAATTCCAGCGAAAATATGGTTCATTAGACAAACAGTAAATGAATCCTTATTTTAGTTGATGCGCGTTAAACTCCTAAAATTTACAGAAGAGCCCGAACTGGCAGTCGCACAGGCTGCCAGATTGTGCTATTACAAAAGTGATATTAGTTCTTTGCAGGACGAAATGTCACTTTCAAAAGCCAGAAAACTCATAAAAAAAGTTGTTTCCATGGGGCATACCAGTGTACTTGAACATGCGGTATTTACCTTTGGAATTGAAGATGTTTCCAGAGTTCTTTCTCATCAGCTTGTAAGACATCGAATTGCGTCTTTTTCTCAACAATCCCAGCGTTATGTGGAATATGACAATATTGAATATTATATTCCCGAAAAAATAGCCAGAAATGAAGCCGCACTTTCCAAGTATAAGAAACATTTACAGAGTGTTCAGGAATTATATCGTTATTACGTTGAAGCAGGAATTCCTGCTGAAGATGCCAGGTATATTCTTCCTAATGCTGTAACAACAAAAATTATAACAACATTCAATGCTAGAAGCCTTCTGAATTTCTTCCTGCTTCGTTCATGTACGCGTGCTCAGTCTGAAATTCGTGTGATGGCTCGTGAAATGTTAAAGCTGGTTAAGGATGTAGCGCCTTCTATTTTTAAAAATGCCGGTCCTTCCTGTGTTTCTGACGGAAAATGTCAGGAGGGAAAAAAAGGATGCGGACACCCTTTTTACAAGGAACATGATGGCAAAGAAATTTCTGCCAACTAACGCAAGTTATCTTCTTTACGAATTTGTAAAATTAAAAAAAAAATCAGTAGTGGTTGAAATTGGAACTGGTGCTGGATACGTGATTTCTGGTATTAAACGGAAATTTCCAGAATGCCATTGTTTTGGGCTTGATTTATGTTTTGATGCTCTTTTGGAAATTGAAGAATTTGATCAGATGTTTGTTTGTGCTGATGCTAAACAGAAATCGATTCCTTTTAGAAATAATTCTTTTGATTCAGTTATATGTAATCCTCCATTTTTCGATAAAAAATCATATCGTCCATCTCCTGATCCTCAAAGAGCAATGGCAAGAATGGAGATAAGTCTTGCATTTTCAGAACTTTTAAAAACAGTAAGATATCTATTAAAAGAAAAAGGCAGTTTTTTTTTCATTCATAATAGTGAAAGAACTGCCGAAATAATTATTGAACTATATAAAAATAACATGTGGGTAAAGGAATTGCAGTTTGTCGCAACTGGTCATAATAGACCGATGAAACTGGTATTGGTTCATGCCAGGTTGAATTCCACAGGGCGAACAATTGTTTTACCCAGTATTGAGCTTAACGATGAGTAAAAAGATTTTTTTTATAACATATCTGGTAATCCTCCTTGTGGGATTGACTTTGTATCAAAACAACTATTTTGAAGTACTTGAAGAAAAATGGCTGGATATAATTTACAATTTCAAAGGACCATTAAGTCGTGAAAGTAAGGTTATGCTTGTTGGTGTTACAGATGATTGCTTAAAAGAACTTGATGAATGGCCTTTACCTAGATCCCGATATGCCTCAATTATAAAAACAATAAAATATCTGGGCGCAAAAACGATTGCTCTGGATATTATTTTTGATTTATACAACACTGCAGAACCCAAAGGGGATATTGAACTGATAAAATCTGTTAGTGATGCCGGGAATGTTATTCTTGCCCACTCCATCAAGAAAAGTAAGGCATTGAATATGTCTGATGATAATGATGCGCCTAGATTTATTGATTCTTTTTCATTTCTAGAACCATTTGAAGAGTTGAGAAAAGCATCCTGTGGCCGAGGATTAATAAATGCAGAACTGGAACCCATGAATAAAGACGGAATAACAAGGAAGATGTTTTATTCGTTTAAGCTGAGTGGTAAAAAGTATTCATCATTTTCTTCTGTTATTGCAAGTCACTTTTTAGGTAAAAAAGTTGAAGCTCCACATTATGTATTCGATAAAGATATTTGCTATTTTTATATGAACTATTTTGAACACAGCAGGATTGAAACAATTCCTTTTAGGAATTTCTTTAATAAAAAAGAAGTAGAAAAGATGAAAGCACTTAATTATTTAAAAGATAAAATTGTAATTATCGGTCCTGCGTTTGGCGAAAAAGATTATTATTATACCCCATTTGGTAGGACACGAGGCATGAGAATGCATGCTGACACTATTAATGCCATCTGTTATGGTGAATTCATCTGGGGAGCTGACAGAATAACAAACATTATTTTAACAATTATCCTTATGATAATTGCTTATTTTTTGTTCAGTTATTTTAAAGGTGGATATATATATTCAATTATTCTTGCGATCATTTATTCTATTGCTTCTTTATATATCTTTAGATGGTTTGGATATATCATTGATATTCTGCCAGCGGTAACATGTATTTTTTCTTCATCAACATTATGTTTATTTATTAATCTGTACTACAGATTGTGGGAAGCCAATCAGTCTTTGAAGAAAAGAGTTATCGAATTGACTATTCTTTATGATATCTCCAATAAATTAAGTGAAATGGAGATGAGTGATCAGGATAAAAGATTAAAAGTATTGATAGATAAAAGTACACCTGCGCTGGATGCTGAAAGAGGATCGGTAATGATACTTGATCACTTTACAGAAGAACTAGAAGTAAAAGCAGTATTTGATAAACGTTTTAAGCAGTTTAGAAAAGGAATAAAGTTAAAACTTGGAGAAGGAATTGCTGGTCGTGTGGCTATGACAGGCAAGCCGATAAGAATAAATAATGTAAAAGAAGATGAAAGATTTGTGATTTTTACTGATAGAGATGAAGAAATCAGAAATTTAACAACTGTTCCAATGATTACACAGAACAAGACCATAGGTGTTTTAAATTTTGTTAATAAACATAAAAGTCAAAAATTCAGTGAAGCAGATCTGAAACTTGCAATGACTATTGCCCAGGCTGCTGCTACGATTATAGAAAATGCCAGATTATACAGAGAGGCTACTATTGATGGAATGACAGGACTTTATGTACATAGATACTTTAAAAGAAGGCTGGCTGAAGAACTACAAAGAGCTCGAAGATACAATATAAGTCTATCTTTGATCATGACTGATATAGATCACTTTAAATCGTTCAATGATACTTATGGTCATCAGATTGGAGATTTTGTGTTACAGGGAGTAGCTCAGATCATTAAAGATGCCGTGAGGGATATTGATGTACCTGCAAGATATGGAGGAGAAGAATTTATAGTTATTCTTCCTGAAACCACGCAGGAAGGGGCTCATATATTGGCCGAAAGAATCAGGCAGAGGATTGCAGATACGGACTTCAAGACGGATTCTGGAATTTTGAGGGTTGCAATTTCAGTAGGTGTGTCTACTTATCCGGAGACGGATGTTGAAGAAGCTGATGAATTTATTAAAACTGCAGATGAGGCTATGTATGAAGCCAAGCAAACTGGAAGGAATAAGACTATTGTTTATAATAAAAAATAATATAACAATAATAATATTGTTAGTTATGTTGATTGCCATAAATCTGTTGCCTGTGTATTCTGCCCAGAGCGAAGAAGAAGGCAAGTCTTTCAGTCTATATTATGAAGGTAGAAGTGAATACGGTGTATTAGACAGAAATGAAGATCGGGATATGGTGTTTCGAGCAATGAGTAATAGCCTTAAATTTTCAAAAGATCTGATTAAGAGACCTAAATTTAATATCAATATATCAGATGATCTTGATTTTTTTACAATGGGTTTAACTGATTATGGAATTGATAAGTATGACTTTCACCTTCTTTTTAATACCTTCGATTTGTTTTCAAAAGTATCGGTATCAGAATCAACCTCTATGGATGTAATGTATGAGTACGAGACATTTAATGATTATATTAGTCCGTATGATGATAATTTTGTAAATACATCTAATTATATCCTGGATGATGTTTTACTTCACCGACTCAATGATTCAAGACTTTTTTACTCATTTGACCGCGGTACATTTAATCTCCATAAGAAATTCAATCTTCTGGAAGAAGATATACTGTTTGAATATCTTAAACACAAAGCTACATTCAATTTCAGCCATTATATTACCAATTTAAAAAAAATCAGTTTTTATGGGGAATATATAGATAAGGATTTCAAATTTTCTGGAATAGATGATTATACTTCCGGATACGCTAAAGTGAGTTATGTACAGCACTTTATACCTCTTAAAAATTTAAAAAAAGATTATGAAGAAAAACAACGTAAGGATTTTAAACTTCTTGAAGATTCTTCGCAAGCACAGATCAATATGTATGATTTTAAAATATATAGAAAACTTTTCGATATAGATCAACCTAAGCCTCCTCAAGTTGAATATAATACACTTGAGATTTCATATGAAGGAAGATTGAGAAATCAGCCTGGTAATGAATATGGAGACTATTACAGTAATACTATTGGTGGAAGTTTTGCTACTCGGATGAGTAATAAATTGAATTTTACGATTTATGACAGATTGACATTTCAGGATTATTCTCCTGAAGGAGAGTATTATGAAACCAATAGATCTAATGATCTTGGTTTTCGAACAAACGGACAGCTTGGTGAAAAAACTACTTTTTCCTCAACAGGTTTTTACCGCTTCAAGAACAATTTACATTTTACTGATGAGGATTATATTCTGTCATATTTAGATCTTAATTTTTATCATTTTCTAAATGATAAGGTGACTTTTTCGATATTACCTTCAATCACAAGACTTAATTTTGATATTGATGATACAGATCATCGAGATTATACAAATTATGTGTTTGCGACATTATGTGAGTTAAAGCTACATCAATTTGCAACCTTGAACATTGGTTATGAATTCCAACGGTTTGCATATGATGCTTCTGATACACAATACAGTAATTACAACACAAAAACCTGGTCGGTGAATGTCCTTACTTCTCCTCCGATATTGAATAAATACAGTATAAAAGGGATTAATAGTAATTCTCAGCTTGAAATGGGGATTAAGTATGAAAATATGGATTATGATCAGGACGAGAGCAAAAGTGAAAGGTCCTATTTTACTTATCTCGAATTAAGAACCAAGTTATTCTAGATGTTTAAGAAACATATAATTTTTGTAATCATAATTGGGCTTTTGTTAAATCTGTCAATATTACTTATCAATAAAAGTGAAAATAATGTATTTAAATATATTGGATCACTTATTGAAAGAATCGAGTTGATAACCATTGATTGGAGATATCAGTATAAAGCATCACTTAGTGAGCGTGGAAAATATGAAAATTATCTTATTCCTCTGATGATGGACAGAAAATCTGATAAAGCTCTGGCTCACAAATGGGGGATGCATCCTTATAATAGGAAATTATATTCAAGAATAGTCGATTTTATGGATAGGCATGATGCATGTATTATTGCATTTGATATGGTATTTGAACTGGATCATGATGGAACAAAAGAATTTTGTAAAAGTCTGAAGTCGTTTAAGGGAGATTCGGTTGGAGCCATTACAGTGAATCCTGTTTTGTTTTACGATTCCATAAATGATTTTAAAAAACAGAATCAGAAAAGAAATTATTTGAAAAATAATATTAATAAGTCAATAAATGAAAGTTTCTCAGGTGTTGGTTGTATCACTTTGGTTGAAATGAAAAAAAATAATCCTGATGAAATAATTAGGCAGGTTGAACTACTGATTCCGTCTGAGGATAATGATGGTAAAGGTTATAAATATCTTGGAGCTGAACTGGCAGAAAGATATTTTAAAAAAATGTCAGCTCTGTCAGATACATCCGATAAAAAAGAATTTTACAAGAAACGTCTAGATTATTTGAAATCAAGTTTTAAACAGAAGAAAGTTTATCTTGATATCTTTTTTACTGGTAGAACAGTGTTTCACGATATGAAATGTATGAGTATGGTTGATATTATTGCAGAAGATGCTAATGAAAGAGGAATTATTGCATTAAAAGAAGGAAAATATCAGATTGCAGAAGACTATTTTCGAGAATCTTTACGATATTTAATGTTGGTGGAAAATCCAGATTTTAATATTATGGAAGTAAAAAATGGAATAGCGAAAGACTGGAATATATTTTTAGAAGAAATAAAAGAGAATAACTTTACCTTGCAAGATTTGAAAATTCCTGAAAACCCTGAAGAGGATAACAGGCCTTTCTCGATGAATGAACAACTTCTTGGTATATATTTATCGCAAAATTTTATTGAAAGTAAATATAATTTAAATATAGATGAATTTCTTAAAATTCAAGACCACGATGAAATGGATATGTTTAAGAATAAAAATTATATATTAGCTCCATGGAGTGTAATATACAAGGATATGTATCAATGTCCTGCCGGAAAAATCAGAGGTGTAGAGCTTCATACTACTGTTTTTCAGAACATTATGGAAATGAGCTTTTGTAAAAGATTTGACACTGATTTTGGGATTATGTTAAACTTTATGATAGGTATAGTAGTTGCAATTGGAATGTATTTGACTGGTATTTTACGTAGTATGGTGCTATCATTGCTTTCCAGCCTGGTTTTTATTGCAGCTGTTTTTTTTGGAATTGTATGGGTTTTTCTTGAGTGGGGAGTATTTCTTGAGATAACACCATTCTTTTTCCAGAGTTTTATGACAGTTGTGCTACTGTCCACAGTAAAATATATTTTTGAGTACAGGGAGCAGAAAAAAGTAAAGAATATTCTTGGCAAATATGTTTCTCCTGATCTTGCCAGAGAATTGATAAAAAATCCTGAAAGCTTAAAGTTGGGAGGACATGAAATTGAAGGTTCAGTTATTTTCATGGATGTATGCAGCTTTACAAGTATGTCAGAAAAGCTTGAAGCGGTTGAGGTGATTTCACTTCTTAACAGGTATTTTGAAAAGATTAACCGTATTATTTTTGATACTGGAGGAATGCTGGACAAGTTTATTGGAGATGCTGTAATGGCGATTTATGGTGTGTTTTCAGATAACGATGAACATGCCAGGAATGCAATTAAAGCATGTCTCGACATAAAGGAGTCCATACAAGATATTGATGCCGAGCCTGCACTGAAATTTTCTTTTGGTATAAATACAGGTGAAATGGTTTGCGGAAATCTCGGTTCCAGTTTACGACAGGATTTTACAGCAATTGGTGACACTGTGAATACTGCGGCTAGACTAGAAGGACTGGCAATTGTAAATGAAATTTGTGTTGGAAACAATACGTATGAATTTGCTAAAGACTATTTTGAATTTGAAGGACCCTTTTTCCAGAAGGTGAAAGGAAAAGAAAAAGAAGTTAAGTTTTATAAGGTAACAGGTTACAAGAAATAAACAGATGAAGAATTTTGATGCAGTAATTATTCTTGAATTTTTTAAAAATGTTAATATTCAGCAACCATTCAATGAATATTTTGAACATATGTTTAATATGTACATTGATTTATTTCAGAGTAAAAAAGGCTTTGTCATTATTTATGATCATGCAAGGGATCAATTAAAACTTTCAAGAAAATTGAATGTTGATGATGAGAAAGCCCAGCATGTGTATAATCACTACCTTGAACTTATAGAAACAACCAGTAGTATAATCAAAAAAGAACATAAAGGTAGACTCAAAGAAGAAATATATAAGCTTGGCGATGATTTTTTTCTTTCAATTCCATTTTATGGAAACGAGTCTATGATTCTTCTCATATCTGTCAGTGTTGATAACGAAAATATTCTTGAAGAAATTTTTAATTCATCACAAAAACAGATTTATATTGATATTAAAGACAAGATTGAAAGACAGTATGAAGATATCTATGAGTACAAGATATCTCAGATAAAGAATAAAGAGATGCGAGCACTCTATGAAGTCGGAAAAGTCATGTCTGGTACTCTTGAACTTCAGTCACTAATGAGTAAGATCATCGATATGATGCGAGATGTTCTTGATAGTGAAGCGGCAAGTGTTTTTATGTATGACGAAGAAACTGATGAATTGTATTTTTATATTGCTCAGGGGGAAAAAGCTGAGTCTGTAAAAGAAATAAGACTTCCTATGGGAACAGGTATTGCTGGTTGGTGTGCAGAAAAAAGGTTGCCAGTTTTTGTTCCTGACACAAGCAAAGATCCAAGGTTTTATAAGAAAGCTGATGATAAATCAAAATTTGTGACAAATTCACTTGTTGCAGTTCCAATGGTAAATAAAGACAAATTGATCGGAGTACTTGAAGTATTAAATAAAAAGGGAGAACTCCCATATAGTAAGCATGATGTTGAACTGATGGAAGCGATTTCTACTTTGGTTGTAAATGCATTTGAAAATGCTGCATTGTATTCCAATCTTAACAATATGTACTTAAATACAATTAAAGTGCTTTCCGCTGCTCTTGATGCTAAAGATCAGTATACACAAGGACATTCTGAAAGAGTT